>CADCQD010000336.1 GCA_902803485.1 uncultured Eubacteriales bacterium
CTTCGCTCATCCGGAGGCTTTCTGTCTTCGCTCATCCGGAGGCTTTCTGTCTGGTCAGTTATCCAGGATGACGATCCTTCCCTCTCCGTAGGGATCGGCGTATTTATCGCTGATCTCCCCGCCGAGGGTATCCACGATATAATCGATCAGCGCCTGATTATCCACTTTGATGTCTTCCCGCAGTATCACGGCGTCATCAAAGGCCGTGATGCCGTCTCCGTTCTGAAGGACCGTATAGGCGGATGCCCCGAGTTTATAGGTTTTTTCAGGATCCAGCATTTCTCCGCCGACCCGGACGTTTTTCACCCGGCGCTCGCCTTCAAAACCGGCGCACATATTGTTTTCATCGGCCCGGCAGGGGCTTTCCACGGAAAGATCGATCTCGTAGGACAGACCGGCCACCTGCTGGAATCCGCCGAACTGTTCGGGAACGACTCTGGCGCCCCATTCCAGGGCATCCAGGATCATCTGGCCCGTCACCTCCGAAAGGCACAGCGTATTGCCGAAGGGAAGGACGTTGATGATATCGCCGTAGGTGATGTCGCCTTTCTCAATATCCGTCCGGATGGCGCCGCCGTTCATAATGGCGATGTCGGCTCCCGTCTGGTCGAGCAGCGCGTCGGCGCACAGATCGCCCATATTGGTTTCCGCCCGCCTGATCATCCGGATGGGCTTTCCGGCGCTGTCCACTTCAACAGGGTCGTTGATGGTCAGCTTTACCGACGTATGGGCGACCACCTTTTCCAGGGTTTCGGCCAGGGCTTCCTGTGCCGCGTCCACCCGGTCCTTCATTTCATTCCGGATGCCGAGAAGATCCGGCGCGCTGTCCACATTATCCCAGGTCCAGAGCCCGGTCTCGCTGACGCCTTCGGGGGAGATGATGCTGTAGCCGATGCCGTTCAGCTTGGTCCCGCAGGCGGAACGGACCACGTCCTCACCGTCTTTATTCTTCATAATGACCTGTTCGGTATCATGGCTGTGTCCGTCCAGGAACACGTCGATTCCGCTGGTGTGTTCAATGATATCCGCGTAATTCCAGGGAGAGAACGCAAGGCCCATGCCCACATGTCCCAAAACGTAAACATAATCGGCGCCTTCTTCCCGGGCCGCGTCTACAGCATCCTGGACTGCCCGGTACACCTGCTCTCCGGTCTCGTCCTGCATGAAATCGTAAATAAAAGTGCCGTTTTCGTCCTGGAAAAAGGCCGGTGTGGCGGACGTAATGGTCTTGGGAGTGGTCACGCCCACAAAGGCGATCTTCATTCCCGCGGCTTCCTTTATGATATAAGGATCAAAGATCCGTTCCCCCTTCTTTCTGAAATTGCAGCAGATATAGGGGAAATCCGCCATTTCAGCGAGTTCCAGAAAACGGTCCGTCCCATAGGTGAATTCATGGTTTCCGGGGATGGCCACATCATATTTCATGGCGTTCATCAGATCGATGATGGTTTCCCCTTTGCTAAGCGAGCCGATGCTTTCTCCCTGGATGCTGTCTCCGTTATCCACGAGGATGGTGGTATAGCCCTGCTTTTCCATGGTCTCCCTGACCTGGTAAAGCCCTGCGTAACCGAAGCCCTGGTCTATCCCGCAGTGGACGTCGCTGGTATAGAGGATCATGACCTTGCCGTTCTTTTCCGGCTCCTTTTCGGGTTCGTCAGCCTTATCCGAAGTTTCTTCCTGTACAGAGGTTCCCTCCGTTTCAGAGGAGGATCCATCTGTCCCGGAAGGACTGTCATCCGAAGCCTTTTCTTCCGAGGTGTTCTCCTCCGGGGTACTCACTTCCGACGCGCTTTCGGCTTCCGCCGTAGTTTTTTCTTCAGTTGCTGAAGCCGTGGTCTGTTATCCCGGATCCTTTGTCTGTCCGGATGAAGAGCCGGATGAGCCCTGCCCGCAGGCGGCCGTCAGCATCAGTAAAAGAGCCGCCAGGATCGCTGTCCACTTTCTATAATGTTTCATCTTTATCCTCCTCTTCAAGCTGCAGAACAGCCGCTTCGATCTCTTTCCAGGAATGCACCCGGATCATGCCATGGCCTTCAGCATCATAATCTTCATTATAGGGTGCCGTCACCAGGATC
>CADCQD010000337.1 GCA_902803485.1 uncultured Eubacteriales bacterium
TCATCTTCGTACATATTGTAGCAGCTCTCGTTTGCTACAGTAGAAGTGAAGTTCAGCTGGCCTGCGCAGAAAATGTCACAGGGCTCGCCGGAGGAAAGCAGGTTGTTCGTATTGTTGACGTAGTCACCGAAGGTGAAGAACTGGATGTCAACATCGATGTTCCATTTTTCCATGAAGTAGTCATTGATCTTCTTGAAGACACGCTCAACACCCGCCTGTTCCGGGGTGCCGCCGTACATGACGACCGTGATCTTCGCGCCGCCGAAGTCGGTGATCACATCGCCGTCTGCAGCTTCTTCAGCTTCCTCGCCGCCTTCGTCTTCAGCCTCAGCTTCAGGTTCAGCTTCCTCAGCTTCTTCAGCAGCGGGTTCAGCTTCATCTTCCTTTTCGGCTTCTTCTTTCTTGGGATCTTCCTTTGCGCCGCCGTCAGCTGAGCCGCAGCTTGCCAGAAGACTCATTGCAAGAAGAAGAGCTAAAAGCAATGCTATGAATCTTTTCATATTCCCTCCTTTTCGACCGGACTTTCTCCGGTATCTGTAATAATGTCATTATAACGACATACATTTGTGCAATAAATCACATATTCTGAGGAAACATTACATTATTTTGAGAAAAATGCACAATGCCTCAGGATCAGTCATACAGGCTGTAGTACTCCATCAGGATCTTCGCCTGGGCGTACGCGAACCTCCGGATCTCCTCCCGGGCGTTTTCCTTTTCCGCATCCGAAAGCTTCCGGTATTCAAACAGCTTTACGGAAGGAGGATTGTCCATGGGGACGATCTCGCAGCATTCCAGGATGTTGATGCAGTTTTCCGCGGCGTCCAGGATCTCGTCCACCGGCGCCAGCTTCTTCAGGAACAGGGACTCGATGCCCCGGATCGCCAGCGCGTCCTTTACGCGGTTGATGGCCTTCTGCGCGTACTGTTCCCGGTTGCCCTGCGGCAGGATGCGGGTCTCCGTCCGGTTCCTGTAGAAGCCAAGGATGGCCGCTACGATGGAAGGATCGCGGACCGTGCCGTCCGGATACATGATGCCGTGCAGGGGGCCCCAGAATCCTTCGATGATCAGATTGAAGATATAATAGCCGTAGTTGTACTTCTGGCACATCTCCAGCTCGATCTCATAGGGATTTGCTCTTCCGATGCAGCCCATCTCGTTGTTTACCACCGGCTTTCCGCCCTGCTCCTCGGAACACTTCTTCGCGAACTCATAGACCTCTTCCACCTCTCTTCTCGTGGTCAGATAGTCATGGATCGCGATGACGTCCACGAGGTCATTGGTGGATTCCAGATGTTCTTTCCTCTCATGGCCTACGGTGATGGGCGTATCATCGTCCATCTCCCGGAGCATCTGGACCTGCTTGCGGAGGTCCGCGCGGATCTTATTGTAACGGATCTTGTACTCTTCCGGATCCGTATCCTTCACACTGTACAGATACTCATTGCAGAAGGGCTCATTGTACGCGTCCCACATCAGAAGGTTCGGCTCCTTGCCTACCAGGTCCACCATCCGCTGCAGGTATTTTCTCTTCGCTTCCCACTGCTCTTCCGTCAGGCTTTCGTACTCAAAGTAGCCGTTGCCGCTGGAAAGCGTGCAGGTGAACGTCATGTCATACTTCTGGAGCAGCCTGACGTACTCAAGGAAACGCTTTTCGGACCCTTCCGGGTCCTCGATCCACATTCTTTCAAAAATGCCGCAGCGGACCGAATTGATGCCCAGCTTCTCATGCGCGATCTTCAGCTCTTTTTCGATCTGCTCAATGCCCACGCCCCGTCTCCAGCCGTGGTGCACGCCGCGGATATCGCTGTAGTCGCCTTTTACTCTGTCTTTCCAGGTTTTCATAAAAGTCTCCTTTCCGTGATCATATATTCGTCCTGTTTATTATTTTTTTGTTTATCCGGATGTCACTCCAGCGCCTTCAGCAGCTCTCTTCTGTAGTCGTTTACGATTCCGCTCTTCTCGCCGATCCGCAGGATCTTCTGGGAAAGCGCCGTATATGCCGGCCAGGGCAGCTCTTCTGTGGAAGGATCGCCGTTCCGGACAAAGGCCGCCCAGGCAGCCGTCTGGATACGGGACGCTTCTTTACAGAAATCATAGGCGACGATGCCGAACTGAAGCGCGAGGTCGGACACATGCCACGCGAAGCGCTTATCCGGATCCACTGTGTCCGGCACGTCCAGCGCGTTGTAATACGCAAAGACCTTCGCTCCGCCCATGACCGCGCGTTCCAGCGCCTGATAATACGCGCCTCCGCCCAGCATGCCCTTGAGAGAGAGCACGTTCCAGTAGGTCTGTTCCGGTGCGGACTCTCCAGTCACGCTCCGGAAGGTCTCGATGATCCTCCGGGTATCCTCCATGCTGTATTCCCGTTCCGGCGGCATACCCATCACACCGCGGTTCAAAGCGGCGTGCATACGCTCTTCCAGGTTTTCCTCCGTCACCGGCTCCAGATCCCCCGGTCCCGGGAAGGACGCCATTTCATCCTCGGATGAGCCCACCAGGATGATCTTATCCTTCGCGCAGTCCTCATAGGCGAAACTGGGATATTTCTGAGCCTTCAGATAGATATCATCCGGGACCGGACGGAAGGCGCGGAGCACAGGTTCCGCCGCGTTCAGGATCTCCTCCGAGCTGAAATCCTGAAGCTTCTCAAGCTCCGTCTCTTTGATGCCCAGATTGTCCAGGACCGTCTTCGCGGCCTTAGCCGCTTCTTCCCGGTTATCGTATCCCACCTTGCCCGAACCGCTCTCAATGATGGCGTAGCGGAACAGATCCTTAGCCACAGGCATATTAAGGAGCGTGCAGATCTTCATGGCGCCGCCGGATTCTCCCAGTATGGTCACCTTCTCCGGATCCCCTCCGAAGCACGCGATGTTGTCCCGGACCCACTGAAGGCCCAGCACCAGGTCCAGCATGCCCGCCATACCGGAAGACTCGTATTTCTTGTCAAAGGCGCCCAGATACATATAGCCGAATACATTCAGCCGGTGATGGAGGCACACCAGCACCAGATCCTGCTCCTTTACATAATCATCCGCGCCGTAGATCAGGACGCCGGAACCGGTGGAAAATCCGCCGCCGTGGATATAGACCAGTACCGGACGCTTTTTATCATCAATGCCCGGCGTCATCACGCCGGCTGTCAGGCAGTTCTCGCTCCTGACGCAGGGAAGTTCAAGGTCCCTTTCTCCGGAACGGTCATTTCCCTCTATAATACCGAATTTCTCCGGATGTCCCGCAGTGAAATAATACGGAAGCACACCGCCCGCCGTACCAAACTGCATGGCCGTCGGCCCGTTCTCCGTACAATCCAGCACGCCTTCCCAGGGTTCCTTCTTCTTTGGCGGAAGGAAGCGGCCGGCGCCGTCCACCGGTTCTCCGTAGGGAATGCCCCTGAACAGGGCGATCCCGTCCCGCGAAATGCCTTTGACTTTACCGCACGGTGTATCCACGACCGGATCCGGGACTTTTACCGTACCATAGATCGGCTTTCCGTATTCAGACATATTCTTTTCCTCCTGTCAGATCATGATGCCGGGGGACATACCCGCTCTTCCCCGGCGGATGTTAAGAAAATTATAAAGCGGCGCACGCGATAAAAATATCACCAATGTTGACATATAATTGAAGAAAAACGATAAAAATCAGGTGAAATCTTTTTCATTTTATGGTAAAATCATATAAATAACGGACGGATTATTCAAATTCGACCATCGTATCATTCTTCCGCAGTCCGGAGGCTGAGTATGAAGGAACCATCCAGAAAAAAACTATACTCGCTGAAGCGGCGGATATTCTACGCTTTTTCTTTCTCCTATTTGCTGCTGCTGATCTTTATCCTGATCGTCGGGATCTTCTTTTATCAGACCGAGCTCCGCCATGCGGAAGAAGCGTGTTCCGTCCTGGTCTCGAATTCCGCGAAACAGATGGATCACGAGATCTCCACCATTCAGAATTTCGTGCTCACGACCATGATCAGCCATCCCGATCTGACGCTTCTTGAATCAGGTTCAGATCAGAGCGCGTTCCCGCAGATCCAGGCCCGCTTTGTCAATTACATGAGAGACTACACCTCGTCACTGACTACAGCGTCCGGTGTTTTCTTTTATCTGCCCAGGATCCGAAGTTTTATGTACGCCGTAAATAAGGAATCCTCCATTCCGTACAGGATACGAGAGGGTCTTTATGATCCGGATGGCAACCTTCTGATCAGAGAATTCCGGTCCACATACCGGAAGTGGCGGTGCAATACAGAAAAAAA
>CADCQD010000338.1 GCA_902803485.1 uncultured Eubacteriales bacterium
ACCGGATGCCCGTCCTTCTGGCCCATAAAGAGCTGATAAGGAAGGCCGCAGGTCATATTCATGATATTCTTTACGGTGATCGGATGATCGACCGGAACGATATCGACAGATCCATCCGGTTTCGTCACCCGCTTCATCGTGTTTTTCCACTCCGGGAAATACTCATAGATCGGATCGGTCATCCGGAACTTGCCCTGTTCAAACAGCTTCATCGCCATGGTATACATTGCGACCTTGGTCAGCGAAGCCTGCCGGTATACATGGTTTTGCGTAAGCTTAACGCCGTTTTCAATATCCGCGTATCCGTAATAGTTCTCAAATAAGATCTGACCTTTCTTCGCGACGCAGATCCCGCAGCCCGGCAGTCCGTCCGCAACGAAACGGTTCAGAAGATCATCCAGTTTTTTGAAATCAGGCATTTCGCACCTCCCTTATTCGATCAGGCCGTAAGCCGCGACCCGGACGAGATGGTGATAGTATTCTTCCATATCCGGCATCAGATTGTGCATGTAAACGATTCCGACGCCTTCCGCGGGATCCGCCTCGCACCAGGTACCGAAGCCGCCGGTCCAGCCGAAAGCTCCCAGGGAACCATTCAGGTTGCCCTTTGCCGGATCAATGATCGTACGGACACCGTAGCCGTAACCATAGCCTGCATTGTACATACCGTCGAAATCCTTCAGCTGCGTTTCGTTGAGACCATTCGCCCGCATGAGGTCAATGGTCTTGCGTCCCATGATCTTGCGGCCTTCGTAGATACCGCCGTTCGCGAGCATACTCATAAGCTTACTGTAATCGCGGACGGTAGAGAAGAGCCGCGCCCAGCCCTGCTCGTGCTCCGGACCCGGAATATGCTTTGCGTCAAAGAAGGTGGGGCCGGGGCCGAGGGAGCCGTCTTTCTGGATCGCGAGTAGTTTTACCATGCGGGATTCGATATCACCAAAATAACGGGAGCGGGTCTCGTCCATTCCCAGGGGATCAAAGAGAAATTCCTGCATCACGTCATCAACGCCTTTGCCGGTAATGGCTTCGATCAGAGCGACCGCAAGTTCGGAAGAGAAGCCGTAGATCCAGTGTGTGCCCGGCTCGAACGCAAGGATGGCTTTACTCATCGCGCGCACGTGCTCGCGGTTGGTATAGTGTCCCTGTTCCAGGAGCGGCTTCATGCATTCCTGCATGGACTGCATCGTCCGGTCTTCGGTAGGCGCCTGGGAATTGCAGTAGGGAAGGCCGCATTTCATGGAAAGCGTATCGCTGATGGTGATCTTGTTTTTGCATGGCTCGACACGGTAATCCCCGTTTGGCAGCTGTACATAATAGCAGGACTGGTCCCATTCGGGAAGAAAATCACTGATCGGATCTGTCAGGTTAAAGCATCCGCGCTCATAGAGCATCATCAGCGTCGTATACATGGGAATTTTGGACATGGAAGCCATCCGGAATACAGATCTCTCAGTAACGGGGATCTTTTTTTCGGGATCGGCATAGCCCTCATAATGTTCATACAGGGTTTTTCCGCGCTGGGTGATCATAAGTCCGCAGCCCGGCAGACCTCCCTCGACAAAACGCCGCAGGAGAAGGTCCAGATCTTTCGTCTTCGACATGGAAGCGCCTCCTTTTCAGATCCTTGCTTCCAGGATCTCTTTTTCGTATCTTTCGATCTCATCGAACCACTCACCGTCCAGGGGTCTGTCCGCCCGGCGGCAGTACTCATCCCATATCTCTCCGAAGGGCAGGGTCTTCAGTTCTTCCTGTACGACCATGAGCTTTGTAAAGCGGCTTTCGTCCTGCAGGGCTTTCAGATCATCCGCCGGCTGCAGCAGGCCGAAGAGAAGAGCCTTTTCGAAGTTGCGGTATCCGGTGACCCAGGCGGAGATCCTGTTGATGCTGGCATCAAAGTAGTCCAGAGCGATATCCACGCGTCCGTCCAGTCCGCCGCAGCGGACGATCTCCCGGGCGATCTCCCGGGTCTCGTCGTCAAAGAGTACGACGTGGTCACTGTCCCAGCGGATGGGGCGCGTGACGTGAAGGGCAATCTCCGGGAAGAAAGTAAGGAGCGCCGGGATCTTGTCACTGACGACTTCCGTCGGATGATAATGGCCGTTGTCCATCAGCGGAATGCATTTGTCACGGTTAAATGCCGCGTAGCTTAACGCGAACTCGGCGGATCCCGTGGTATATGCCTCTACGCCGATACCGAAAACCTTGGATTCGATACAGGGCTTGACTTTTGTGAAATCATAAGGTTCAGAAAGGATCTCGTCCAGGGCTTCGCGGTAGCGCACCCTGGGACCCATGCGGTCACCGGGAACGTCTTTGAAGCCGTCGCCGGTCCAGATATTCATGACACAGGGTTCGCCCAGTTCTTCCGCAAGATATGAGGAAATACGGATACAGGCTTTTCCGTGTTCGATCCAGAATTTCCGGGTCTCTTCATCCGGGGAGGAGAGAGTCAGAGGATCACACTTGGGATGGGAGAAAAAGGTCGGGTTAAAATCACATCCGAGCCCCCGCGCTTTGCAGAAATCCACCCACTTTTTGAAGTGTTTCGGCTCCAGTTTGTCCCGGTCCGCCCATTCGCCATCTTCGAAAATGGCGTAGCTTGCGTGCAGGTTCATTTTCGGCTTTCCGGGAATCAGCGCCAGCGCCTCGTCCAGATCCGCCATCAGCTCTTCCGCATTCCGTGCCCGGCCGGGATAGTTGCCCGTGGTCTGGATACCGCCGGTCAGAGGCTTTGAAGGATCCGTGTCAAATCCCCGGACGTCATCTCCCTGCCAGCAGTGCAGGCTGACCGGGACCTTCGCCAGCTTTTCTATGGCGCGGTCAGTATCAATACCGAACTTTTCATATTTCTTTTTCGCTTCCTGGTAACTCATTTTTCATCCTCCTGACAAATGGACAGCATTCTTTATTTTCAGTATAGCACAGGCAGCCTGCAGTCTCCAGAAGTTTCTTCATCTGCAGGCCGTTATTGACATGCGGTCAGATCCGGTCGACGATTTCCCGGAATACCCGTTTCCTGCAGATCAGGGTTATGACGAGGGACATTACCTCCGCGATGG
>CADCQD010000339.1 GCA_902803485.1 uncultured Eubacteriales bacterium
AGACGGGGCAAATAAGGCGCCATGGTCAAGCGGTTAAGACATCGCCCTTTCACGGCGGTAACTCGGGTTCGATTCCCGATGGCGTCACTAAGGACCTTTAGCTCAGTTGGTTAGAGCAACCGGCTCATAACCGGTCGGTCCCGGGTTCGAGTCCCTGAAGGTCCACTCGATCCCCCTGAATGTTCATTGGGGGCCTTAGCTCAGCTGGGAGAGCGCTTGCCTGACGCGCAGGAGGTCACAGGTTCGAGACCTGTAGGTCCCATCATAGGAAAAGACACCGGACAGAAAATGCTTTCTGTCCGGTGTCTTTTCCTTAGTGACATTTTCTGACGTCATATGTATAATTGAATTTAGTTGTATTGCGGCAGAAATGGATCCGGCATTTTGCTTTTCGAAGAAGGGAGTACACCATGACTGAAGAAGAAAGATCACGTATGATGGAAGAACAGGAAAAGAGGAAAGCTGAAATGCAGCGCAGGATGCGGGAAGCTTTCCGGGATCTTCCGTATCCGGTATTGTATGAGGAAGATGAGATCATTCAGGAAGAACTGATGCTGCCCGCGGATGACGGTGTAAAACTGTATACGCTGATCACGAAACCGAAAGCCTGGAAGGCTTATCCCGCGATCGTGCAGCGTTCCTGTTATGTGGATAATATCGAGATCGGAAAGATCACGGCGAAGGAATACGCGAAGCGCGGTTTCATGTATGTATTCCAGATGTGCCGCGGCACTGGAGAAAGTGAAGGCGTCTGGGAACCGAACGTGAACGACCGGGCGGACGGGCTGGCTCTTCTTAATTATCTGAACGCGCAGGAAGACGTGCTGAATATCGGCTATCAGGGCGGCAGCTATCTGGCGTTTACCGGATGGATCATGGCGGACGCCGTACCGGAAAAGGTGAAAGCGATGTATCTGACGGTCTACGGTACAGACCGGCACACGTCGGCATACAAGGATGGCTTGTTCCGGCAGGATATTCTGACCGCGTGGGCCATGGGCAATGCCGGAAGAAAGATCGAAGCGGACTATCTGACGAGTCTGTCATACCGGCCCCAGGTGGAGGTGGATGAAGCACTGTGGGGCGGAAAGCTGCCCTGGTACCGGGACTGGATCACGAATACGTCGAGAACAGATGAGTACTGGAAAGAGGGTCTCTGGAAGCAGCTGCGGGAGATCCCTGAAAAGGTCCGGATCCCTGTATATATTGTAGAGGGGTGGTATGACCATCACCTGGGATCCGCGCTCAGGGGCTATACGTCACTGAATAAAGACACAATGGACCATTCAACACTTAAGGTGGGGCCCTGGAATCACAGTTTTATGCCGGCGATCTACGGACATCCGGACCAGAAAAACGGCTTCAGCAGCGGTGTTTCGGATATGTTCCGCTGGTTCTACAGTATACTCGTAGAAGGAAAAATGCCGGAGAAGAAGATCCTCTGGTATGTGATCGGCGCGGATGAGTGGCGCGAGTTTCCGGAATATCCGGTGGTCATGCCGGAGAAGAAACAGCTGTATTTCGGAGAAAACGGAACTCTTCTGAACGAACCCGGCGCGGACGGGAGCAGAAGCTACGTCTATGATCCGGAGGATCCGGTCAGATCCCACGGCGCGGAGTCTCTGTTCGCCAGCCGGCAGGAGGTGGGCTCCCGCCTGCAGCCGGAACCGGATTTCCGCCCGGATGTTCTGAGCTTTATTTCCGAACCTCTCACAGAAGACCTGACGGTCATCGGCAGGCCCGCGGCAGAACTGTACGTGAGTACAGATGCTGAGGACACCTGTTTTACCATCAAGATCATGGAGATCTTTGAAAACGGGGAAACCTATAATATCAGGAACGGCATCACGACTCTGGCTTACCGGAATGATTCTCCAAAGAGGATCACCTATACCCCGGGCGAGCGGGTAAAGATCCGGATCGAGACCTGGGACGTGGCGTGGATGCTGAAAAAAGGGTCCCGGATCCGTGTGGACGTCAGTTCTTCGAACTTCCCGGAATTTTCCGTACATCCGAACAAGGCAGGCGTCTGGTCGCTGATCCCGGATTCCGTAAAGGCTGAGGAAACGCTGTATTTTGGCGCGTCCGCGCCTTCGGTTCTGATCCTGCCTGTGGATGCGTAAGCTCCGGCCAAGGATTTACAAAAATTTAAAATTTAAACTATTCAAAAATGTATCCATATAGTGTATAATTATAATTCAGCGGCCGGAGTTCCACGGGCTGCGGGATCCGCTTTGATACGGATCCGTGTTTACCAGTAGATCATATTCAGATAAAGGAGAATTCAAATGAATCTTTCACCGCTTCAGAAAGTAAGATATGAGTACTCACCCAAGCTTCCCGGAATGCTCCGGCACGGTGTAGACGAGATCTGCGTCAAGGAAGGCGCTGAGACAGAGAGTGTCGCGGACCAGGAAAAGATCCGCGCTCTGTTCCCGAACACCTATGGCAAAAAGGAGATCACCTTCGAAAAGGGCGCGAATACTTCCGAGAAGAAACAGCAGATCGTGGGCGTGATCCTGTCCGGCGGACAGGCTCCCGGCGGCCATAATGTGGTCTGCGGTATTTACGACGCGCTGAAGGCTGCAAGCCCGGAGAATGTTCTCTATGGTTTCAAGAACGGCCCCAGCGGACTTTTGGATGACGATTATCTGATTTTTGATGACGCGTACATTGACCAGTACAGAAATACCGGCGGTTTTGATATCATCGGTTCCGGCAGGACCAAGCTGGAAACGGAAGAGCAGTTCGCGGTAGCGGCAGAAGTCTGCAAGAAGCACGGGATCACGGCCATCGTGATCATCGGCGGTGATGATTCCAATACAAATGCCGCTGTTCTTGCTGAGTATTTCGCGGCGCATGAGACCGGTGTCCAGGTCATCGGCTGCCCGAAGACCATCGACGGCGACCTGAAGAATGAAGATATTGAGTGCTCCTTCGGTTTTGATACCTGCACGAAGACCTACAGCGAACTCATCGGCAATATTGAAAGAGACGCGAATTCCGCGAAGAAATACTGGCACTTCATTAAGGTCATGGGCCGTTCCGCGTCCCACGTCGCGCTGGAGTGCGCGCTGGAGACGCAGCCGAACATCTGCCTGATCTCGGAAGAAGTCGCTGAGAAGAAAATGTCCCTTTCCCAGATCGCGGACCAGATCGCTGACGCGGTACCCACGAGAGCCGCTAAGGGCCTGAACTTCGGCGTAGCCATCATTCCTGAAGGCGTAGTTGAGTTCGTTCCCGAGTTCTCCGTACTGATCGC
>CADCQD010000340.1 GCA_902803485.1 uncultured Eubacteriales bacterium
CGTCAACCACGAGCTGATGAGCATCTCCCTGAACTCCACCTCCAAGTGGAAGGCCCGCAACATGCCCTCCTTCCTGGAGTACGTAAACGAAAACAAGGCGCTGCCCGCCTGCCTGACCATGAGCCTGGCCGCCTACATCGCCTTCTACAGCAATGACATTCAGGAGCTCAACGAAAAGGGCCTGGTCTGCAAACGCCCCAAGGGCAACACCTACCTGATCAGCGACGACCGCTGGGCGCTGGAATTCTTCTTCGCCCATAAGGGCGACACCCCCGAAGCCCTGGTACACGCCGTGCTGACCAACGAGCAGATGTGGGATCAGGACCTGACCAATGTTCCCGGCCTCGAAGACGCCGTGGTCAAAGGCCTCAAGCTGATCCGCGAAAAAGGCGCGAAGGAAGCGTTTGCGTCCTGCCTGTAATCACAGAGCATATAAGCAAAGAGAGCATGCCGAAACGGTATGCTCTCTTTGCTTATATGGATTTTTGTTTAATGCAGCGCTCCGGTCTTTCCTTTCGTAACGTACATGGCCGCGTTCCTGCCCGCGATCTCGCCGCACTCGTTGTAGCCTGCCTGGTAGTAGTGAAATGTATCCTTCATCAGGCCCCTGTCCCTCATGGTCACGAAGGCATCTGAAACCATCACAACGTCTGGATGCTGGTCCGCCAGTTCGGACTGCCAGGAGATCATTTCGTCGTACAGATCCCGCTGGTTTTCGTCGTTGATATGCCCGATGGAGATCATGAACACTTTTTCGACGCCGGCGTTTTTCAGCCTGCTCATCAAATCGTTGAAAGCACGGGTATAAGCTTCTTTAGTCGTATGATTGTCCGCGTCGGTCTCCCCCTGGCACCAGACGGCATAGACATGCCTGACCCGGCGCCCGGAGTCTTTGGCAAACTTCCTGGCAGACTCAAGCCTCTGGATCGCGTCGGGAAGATATACGCCTCCGCCCGTCCAGCCCGCTATCGCCGTTCCGCCTTTTGAAGCGGATACAGCGATGACGGGCACTTTCCCGTTATCCGCGTAATACGCGTTGACAAACGAAGACACCAGGGAGCCGGTCTTCTTATTCCCATCGTCGATGGCGCCCACCAGATTTTCTTTGACGCCGAACGGCTCCTCAATGGGATACAGCCTGGACGGGTCTGAAATTGCACGGAATTCCCAGCCGGCGCCTTCCGTGACCTTCGGGGCCGAATCCGTCCACACATCGCTGAGAACGCCCCGGCCGGCCATATTCGACTGCCCCATGAAGATGATCAGATCCACCCGCTTCCGGAGCATCTGAATATACAGAATGACGCCGGCTACCAGGGCCAGAAGGATGCAGACGATCATGATGCAGAGAAGGGTTTTCTTCTTCATTGACTCGATCTCCAGACAGGCAGTTTTGTTTCTTGTGCCGTATGTCCCCTCAGGGACAGCATGCAGGTATTATACATGGAATACCGCTTCCTGTCGAGATGCTGGTCCATATAATAAATCGTCGGGATTTTCTTATTCTCATTCGATGGCGTAAATCCCATTTATTAATAATCCATGAACATGGCATGGCCAAATGAGCGAAAACACCCAAACCGTGCATGCGGTTTTTCCTGATCATACATTTTTATCTGATATATCACTATTATTAGTCATTCTGTAAATCCTCTGAAATCGTCATTTTTCTGCCTTGCGCCGACCCGGAAAAGGTGTATAATGAAACCGTGATTCACAGAAACTGGGGTTCCGGAACGCCGAATGAAAAACAAAAAGGAGAAAAATGATGGATCAAAGAAGCTTTTCAGCCATCCTGGCGGAGGAAGAAGCCTTCTGCCGGGACGACGGTCTGACCGCCATGCGCCGCCTGCTGGCCAGCCAGCCCGAGCGCTTCCGCCTCCGGGCGGAACCAGCCGCTTTTCCGCCAAGGCCGCGGACAGACCGCCGGAAAAAGCATCCGGATGCCCTGCGCGCGGCAAGGTCTTCCGGACCTTATCCTTCGTGTCTGCCCTGGGATCTCCTTCCCGCAACCGAGCCGCCGAAGGTCCGCACGTGCGTTATCTATCAGACTCTGCCGGCCCAGGACCTGGTGCGCCGGGTGCAGAGCAATATGAAGGAGAGAAAGATCAGCATGGAGGAAATGGCCGCCTTCCTCCACATTTCCCCCGGCACATTCCGCAAATGGCTGCGCACCCCGGAATTCATGACCGTCCGGGATTACGGGGAACTGGCAGCCTGGGCAAGTCAGCCGGCGGTCCCGTCCGGAAGAAGGGGGCTGCCAGGATGAAGGAAACACTGACGGCACCCATACAGGAAACACCGGCCGGCGGCCATGTTCTGGAAGAACTCCGCCGCCGGGCCGCCGAACGGGGACGGCTCCGGTATCTGGAAAAAGTCATCCCGCTGCTGATCAAAAGGCA
>CADCQD010000341.1 GCA_902803485.1 uncultured Eubacteriales bacterium
ATGATATTCGCAGTAACTGTCGCCCCAGAGATTCTGTTCCAGAATGCCGTTCATATGGCGGATCAGGTCGTTGGTAAAATCCCGGGAAGGAAAAGCTCCCCATTCGCCGATGAGGGCCGGCAGCTTGAGCCGTTCCGCGTCTTCCTTCTTATGCGCGTACAGCCGTTCCACATTTTCTTTACTAAAGGCATCATAGCGGTCGGAATCCACCACGGAGTCATAGCCGTGGGGCGCAAAGATCTGAAGGCCGTCATCCAGACGCTCCAGGCCGGAATGAATATCCGTGCTGCAGTAGATATTGCCGCCGGTGATGATGGGTTTGTCAGATACTTCGCGGACCGCTTTCCGGATCCTGCGGTAGAAATCCATCAGGACAGTCCGGTCCCATTCGAGGAAGCGGCCGTTCACAAGGGTCATGAATTCCGCCTGTTCCTCCGGCCTGATCAGGTCCGGGCGCGCCAGGTTAAATTCCGGATTTTTTGCCATCATCTGCATGGTGGCGGCACCGAAAGACTCCCGGGCAAGACTCCCCATAAAGGGTTCATTCATCGGTTCCAGGCCGATCACGTTAACACGATCGTCAAAGATCCTGGCGATCTCTTTCCACATGGCAGCGTAGTGATCCAGAAGACCTGCGCCGTCTGATGCGGGAGAATTTGCCCAGAAATGATCCGCAGCCCGGATGATGGCATCGCTGGAAAGATACGCTTCGTACCACAGGGTGCAGTTTTCCGGATGATAAGCTCCTTCATCCATGCAGGCCCAGTCGGGAGCGCCGTCGCCGTATTTCTGCACGAAGAGATCCTGGTGCATATCCAGCATGACATAGATATTCTGAGCTTCACATGCGCGAACGATCTCTTTAATATTTTCCAGATATGCCCTGTCGATCCTGCCGGGTTCCGGCTCCGCGGCGTCCCAGAAGATGCCCAGGCGGATCAGGTTGAATCCGGAAGCCTTGAACCAGGGCAGAGCCCTGGTGAGTTCCGGATATAAATGGGGACGTCTGCGGTTCAGCACGTTCAGTCCATGCAGTAAGATCTCGTTTCCGGATCCATTGATGAACCGGGTTCCTTTCAAATAAAGTTTTTCCATTATGCGTTTTCCTTTCTGGCCCTGATCTCGGCCTGTTCTTTTTCGATATGTTTTTCCACGTCCAGGAATTTCAGCAGTACCACCAGGATGACGGCGGTGATGATCTCCAGGCCTACGAAGAAGAATATGAATACATTTTGCGTAGCCGCGTTCTGCGCGTAACCGATAGTTTCACCGGTCGCCTCGATGAAATCCGGAGCTTTATATCCCGCGAAGGACATGCAGAGATTCAGGATACCGGCGGACAGGCCAACGGCGATGGTGGTGATGACAGAGTTGACAGACGCCGCCAGGCCGTCGCACCGGAAACCGGCCTTCCATTCAATATGGTCCAGCACATCGGCGAACAGCGCGGCGAATACATATGCGCAGGGGAGGCCGCCGATGTTTTTGATGAACTGGCCGGCCAGTACCACGACCATGTTCCGGGGCGCCATGAAACAGATAACACCGCCTATGGCATAAAGGATAAACCCGGCCAGAGTTACATTCCGCTTGCCGAATTTCTTTGCCAGCGGCCAGACAGCGAATATGCCGATGCCCATGGGAATACCCCCGATGACAGAGACCAGGGTCTGGGTCACACCGTCGTTATAGGTGCCAAGTACGTAATTGCAGTAGTAGACCAGCGCTGAATTTTTAAAACCGGAGCCCAGAGTGTAGATCAGGAAATACAAGGCAATGAGCACCCAGTATTTTTCATGAAGGATCACTTTCAGCTGTTCCCGGACCGGTCTTGAGGTCTCGCTGCCGCCGATTTCTTCGGTGACCCGTTCCTTGGTGTAAAAGTATTCCAGCAGAGTCAGGGGCAGAGCCAGGATAGCAAGAAGACTCATGGTCAGAAGCCAGGATGTACGGTTTACCCCGAGCATCGGCATGATGACCATGGGGAAAATGAGGGCGACGATGATACCTGAGATCATGACAGAGGCCACGTTGTTGAATACGGATAATAAGCCGCGCTCCTTGGTTTCCCGGGTGGAAAGAGGGACCATCAGCGCATGGCTCATGTTATAGATCGTATAAGCAAAGGAGTAGAAAAGATTATAGGAAAGAATGATCCAGATGACCTGTACGGTTTCTGATGCCGCAGGTACCGTGAACAGCAGGATCCCAGTGACAGGAAGCAGCACCGAAGATAAAAGCAGCCAGGGACGGGCTTTGCCTTCTTTGGTCCGGGTCCGGTCAATGACCTGTCCCATCAGAAGGTTCGTTACGGCATCGATCACTTTGGAAACGATGGGGAAGATCATAAGGAACGCGCCGCCCCAGACACCGGTCAGTTTCAGTACGTCTGTGTAAAAAACGTTCAGGTAGACAGCCAGAACCGCATTGAGAAGCAGCGCTCCGCAGGGGCCGGCAAGATAGCCCAGCCATTTTTCTTTTTTGCCTACATGCTGTCCTGACGCGCGGCCGGCGGGTAGTTTCAGTGTTCGCATAGGTACTCCTTTCTTTCATTGACATTTATGAAGTTTATGCTATAACTATATCAACAAAGTGTCGAAATAACAATAATCAGATGATTTATTACTGTCCTGATTTCGACATTTTGCTTCAAAATGCTGATAAATATAAAATTATTTTAACGCATACGGAAGAGAAGCGGAGAAACCGCCGAGCTCAGAGTTTCCGTATAAATGATGAACAGGAAAGGAACGGTCTATGGCAGGTAAAGAAAACCGCCGCGTACAGATGACGCGGCTTCTGCTTCGCACAGCGCTGCTGGAACTGATGCAGGAAAAAACGCTTTCTCAGATCACGATCCGCGAGTTGTGTGAAAAAGCGGATCTGAATCGTACGACGTTTTATCTGCATTATACAGATCAGTCAGATCTGCTTGCACATATTGAAAAGGATGTGATACAGGAAACGAAGACGTATATGAAGGATATCCATACCGACCGCAATACGATACGCCTGATC
>CADCQD010000342.1 GCA_902803485.1 uncultured Eubacteriales bacterium
TACACGGAACAGCTTGCAGCCCGCAATAACGCGGCCCCCAGGAAGGAGTCCGGGGTGTGCGTCTCCACGCTGCACGGCGCAAAAGGACTTGAATATCCGTTCGTCTGGATCCTGAACTGCAACGAAGGAAGCATTCCCTACAGGAAAGCCGTGCTTCCCGAGGCCGTCGAAGAGGAGAGAAGGCTTCTGTACGTGGGCATGACCCGCGCGAGGAAGCAGCTTACTCTCTGCCATGTCAGAAGCAGCTTTGAACATCAACGGGAACCATCCCGTTTTCTGAAGGAGGCCGGGTTATGAAAGGAACCATCTATTTTGCGATCATCCCGGAGGAAGACCGGAAGAAGAAGCTCGAGCACATGATCGCGGAAGAGCTTCTGCGCACAGGACTGAAGGAAGAGTACGGAAAGGACCTGCGTTATGAACCCAGGGCCAAAGGGGAATTCGGCAAGCCCTTCTTTACCCTGGAGCCTTCCATCCATTACAATGTCAGCCATTCCGGCAAATATGTCCTCTGTATCCTTTCGGACCAGGAGGTGGGGATCGATGTGCAGGAGCACACCCGGGTGAACCGGGAGCGGATGCTTTCCCGCATGGTGCCGCCGGAGATGGTCCGGGAGATCCTGGACGCCGACGACCCGGAGAAAGCTTTCTTTGCCCAATGGACGCTGCGGGAAGCCTACATCAAATGGACCGGACAGGGACTGTCCCGCGACATGCGTACCATTCCCATGGATGAAGGCGCCTCCATGATGCTGGATCTGGAGGATGGCTACAGCGCGGCCGTCTGGTCGCGGCACCCGATGGACATCGTGATGAAACGAGTCGAAGTGAAACTGCCGGAGTCCGGCATCAAACCGGATCACAGAGAGGAGAAGACCCTTGCCTGACTTAAGATCAGAAATTGAAAAAAGAAGAACCTTCGCGATCATTTCCCACCCGGACGCAGGAAAAACGACCCTGACGGAAAAGTTCCTGCTCTACGGAGGCGCGATCAACCTCGCCGGCTCCGTCAAAGGCAAGGCGACGGCCCGGCACGCCGTGTCCGACTGGATGGAGATCGAGAAGGAGAGAGGTATCTCCGTCACCTCCTCGGTGCTTCAGTTCCACTATGGCGGCCGCTGCATCAACATTCTGGACACGCCGGGACACCAGGACTTTTCGGAGGACACCTACCGTACCCTCATGGCGGCCGATTCGGCCGTCATGGTGATCGACGCCTCCAAGGGCGTGGAAGCCCAGACCCGGAAGCTTTTCAAGGTCTGCGTGATGCGGCATATCCCTATTTTCACCTTTATCAACAAGCTGGACCGGGACGCCAACGACACCTTTGACCTGGTGGACGAGATCGAAAAAGAGCTGGGCATCGCCACCTGCCCCATCAACTGGCCCATCGGTTCGGGAAAGAAGTTCCGCGGCGTCTACGACCGCTTCGCGAAGTGCGTCCTGACGTTTTCAGACACCCAGAAGGGCACAAAAGAGGGCGTTTCGGAGGAGATCCCGCTTACGGATGCGCGCATCGACAAGGTGATGGATCCGGAGCAGAAGGAACAGCTGCTGGAGGAGATCGAGCTGCTGGACGGAGCAAGCGCGGATTTTGACCAGGAGATGGTCAGCAAAGGAGAGCTGACGCCCGTATTCTTTGGGTCCGCCCTGACGAACTTCGGGGTGGAGACTTTCCTGCAGCATTTTCTCTCCATGACGACCAGCCCGCTTCCGCGGAATTCGGACGCAGGCCTGATCGATCCGATGGAGGATTTTTTCTCCGCTTTCGTGTTTAAGATCCAGGCCAATATGAACAAAGCCCACCGGGACCGGATCGCGTTCATGCGCGTCTGTTCCGGCAGATTTGACGCTTCGGAAGAGGTCTATCATGTACAGGGCGACAAAAAGATGCGCCTGCTGCAGCCGCAGCAGATGATGGCGGAATCCCGCCATGTGGTGGACGAGGCGTATGCCGGGGACATCATCGGCGTGTTCGATCCGGGCATCTTTTCCATCGGCGACACCATCGTGACGCCGGGACACAAGTTCGCTTTTGAGGGGATCCCGACAGTCGCGCCGGAGCATTTCGCGCGGGTGACGCAGCTGGATACCATGAA
>CADCQD010000343.1 GCA_902803485.1 uncultured Eubacteriales bacterium
GGTTTATTTCTGTTGCACTTTCCTGGGAGTCGCCTCCACCGGACGTTATCCGGCATCCTGCCCTGTGAAGCCCGGACTTTCCTCACCCGTACAGATCCGGGGACCTGCACGGCCGCGATCATTTATCCTGCTTGGACGGATAGAGCATATCATATCCGGATGAGATCTGCAAGATACACATTGCAGATGAATGGATTTTGTAGTATAATGTTTCCAAATGTGTGGAAAGGGCATCGTTTATGTGCACGGTTTTTTTCAAAATAGGCAGCATATCGATCTACGGCTACGGCGTGATGATGGCGCTGGGCCTGATCTCCGCGGTCGGGCTGGGCTGCTGGCGCGCGAAGTACTATAATATCGATCCGGACGTCTTTTTTAACGGGGCGTTCTGGGGTATTGTCTTCGGACTTTTAGGCGCGAAAGTAATGTACTGGATCGTTGAGATCAGGGAAGTGATCGCGAATCCCAGGATCCTTCTGGACGTGGGCAGCGGATTTGTGGTCTACGGCGGCCTGATCACAGGGATCCTTACTCCGTATTTTTATTTTACGAAAGTCAAAAAAGGATCCACACTGGATAAACTGGATCTCGCGATGCCAAGCATTTCCATCGGCCAGTTTTTCGGCCGCATGGGATGCCTGATGGCAGGCTGCTGCTACGGAAAAGCGCTTGATTCCCATGCCTGGTACGGGATGGTGTTCCCCGCGGAGTCCGCGGCGCCGCACGGGATCGAGCTTTATCCGACCCAGCTGATGTCGGCCATCGGCAACCTGCTTCTCTGCGGATTCCTGATCTTCATGACGGACCGGGTCAGATACAGAGGGCAGGTCGTCAGCCTGTACATGATCTGCTACAGCGTCGGCCGTTTCCTGATCGAATATTTAAGAAACGATCCCCGTGGGACCGTCGGCATTTTTTCGACTTCACAGTTTATTTCACTGATCATGTTTGCCGGCGGCGTGATCCTCTGGTTCGTATTTAAAAAGGTGGGACTGCCGCCTCTCAGAAGGGTCCGCAGGGAAACTTCTGCTGAAGAAGCGGAAAAGATAGATATTAATGCTGATGAAGCATGAGAATGGAGTAATTTGTTATGCCTGAGAAATTTGTAAAATATGACAGCTGGCTGAAGCCTTATGAAAAAGCGATCGATGCCCGCGCGGCGCAGTATAAAAAGAAACGCGCGGAGCTGGTCGGACCGAAGGGAAAACTGATCGATTTCGCGAACGGACATGAGTACTTCGGTATCTTCCGGACGGAAGACGCCTGTATCTACCGTGAGTGGGCCCCTGCGGCGGACGCCGTGTATTTCATCGGTGATTTCAATGACTGGAATCAGGAATCCCATCCGATGACAAGGAAGGAAAACGGGGTCTGGGAGATCGTGCTTCCCGGCCGGGACGCGCTGAAAAACGGACAGCACGTAAAGGCTCTGGTATGGCACAGCGGCAGAAAAGAGGAGAGGATCCCTTCCTATGCCCATTATGTGGTGCAGGATCCGGATACGCTTTTATGGAGCTGTGTGATCTTTTTCGAGGATGAGCCGTTTGCCTGGCACCGTACCCGCATCAGCCATGACGCGCCGATGATCTATGAATGCCATGTGGGTATGGCAACCGAACGCGAAGGCGTAGGCACCTACAAAGAGTTTACGGAGTCGGTGCTTCCGAGGATCAAGGCGGACGGATACAATACGATCCAGCTTATGGGCATTATGGAGCATCCCTACTATGCGTCCCTGGGTTACCAGGTCAGCAATTTCTTCGCCGCGTCCAGCCGTTTCGGCACGCCGCTCGAACTGAAGGAACTGATCGATACCGCGCATAAGCTCGGGCTCCGGGTCCTTCTGGACGTGATCCATTCCCATGCGGTCACCAATCACGCGGAGGGACTGCCCGGCTTTGACGGCACGGATTATCAGTACTTCCATGAAGGCGGGAGAGGCGACCATCCTCAATGGGGAACGAAGCTGTTCGATTACGGCAAGGCCGCGGTCCTGCATTTCCTTCTGTCCAACCTGAAATACTGGATGACCGAATATCATTTCGACGGCTTCCGTTTTGACGGAGTGACCTCGATGATCTATATGAACCACGGCATCGGCACCGTTTTCGGAGATTACAGCATGTACTTCTCTGATAACGTGGACGTGGACGCGCTGACGTACCTGACGCTTGCCAACGAACTGATCCATTCTGTGAAAAAGACGGCGCTGACCATCGCTGAGGACGTGTCCGGATATCCCGGCATGTGCATTCCTGTGGCGAACCAGGGCATCGGTTTTGACTACCGCCTGAACATGGGCGTCCCGGATCTCTTCGCGCGGCTCGCGGAGGACGTCCGTGATGAAGACTGGGATATGTGGCTTCTGTGGTATGAACTGACCGGAAGACGTCCGAAGGAAAAGGTAGTGGGTTATGTGGAAAGCCACGACCAGGCCATCAATGGCGGAAAAGCACTGATCTTCCGTTTCTGCGATAAGGAAATGTACTGGTTCATGAGCAAGAACAGCCCGGACAACATCCTGATCGACCGCGGAATGGCGCTGCACAAGATCACCCGCCTCATGACATTTACGCTGGCCGGTGAAGGCTACCTGAACTTTATGGGCAATGAATTCGGGCATCCCGAGTGGATCGATTTCCCGCAGCCCAGCAACGGCTACAGCTACGCGCGGTGCCGGCGCTACTGGAGTTTCGCGGACCGCGATGACCTGAAATACAAATATCTTGGAGATTTTGACAAGGCGATGCTGGAACTCGGAAAGCAGGACAAGCTTCTTCCTGAAGAGGCGCATTCTCTCTGGGTCCATCAGGGCGATAAGGTCATGATCTATTCCAAGGGCGACGACGTGGTAGTGATCAATCTGAATCCCGGCCAGTCCTTTACCGGATACTTTATTCCTGTAAATGAGGAAGGAGATTACCGCGCGGTACTGACAACGGATGATCCGAAGTTCGGAGGATTCGGCCGTGTGGATACAGAAATGGTCTATCACGCGGAGACAGTTTCGGATGACCGGACCGGCTTCCTCTGCTATCTTCCCAGCAGAACAGCCACCGTGTTCAGAAAGGTCAGAAAGTGAAAACAAAACTCTGGGTTTTATTATTCACGGCGGTGTTTACCGCAGGACTGCTTCTTTCCGGATGCAGGAAAGAAGAGATCCCCGAAAACACGATCTCCTTTCAGGAGATCCCGGAGGGGATGACGGAAGCCGCGGAAGTGCCGGAAACGCCGGAAGAGGTGGATCTGACGGTGGCCTCCGTCTCCGCAATGACCATTCCTACGATAGAAGAGCAGCCTTACAATCCGGAGATCGACCTGGCCATGTTCACGAACTTCGGCCTGATCTCGGATACGGTCTCCATCGGCAACCTGAGAAACGCGCCCACGACCAACGGGCTGATCGTCGGCCGGTTTTATCCGAATACCGGTATGGAGATCCTGGAGGATATGGGAAACGGCTGGTACAGAGTCTCCTCCGGCGGGATCGAAGGATACGTGAATTCCTCGCTGGTACTCACGGGACTTCCGGCCAAGGAGCAGGCGCTCCGCTATGAAAACATGTGGATCCGGATCACGGCAGGAAGCCTGAACGTCCGGATGGAACCATCTCTGGACAGCGGGATCCTGGCCCGGGTGACGGGCGGGCAGACTTATCGTGTGGTCCGGGAGGAGGGTGACTGGTACAAGATCACCATCGGCTCCGAGGAGGGATACGTTTCCAGGGATTACGCGATGCTGGGCTATACCGTCGCCCAGGCGGAGAACTGGAACCAGATCGCGAGCCTCACAGGACCAGCGCTGACCATTGCCCAGTGGGGCATGCAGTATCTGGGGCTCCGCTATGTATATGGCGGAGAGAGCATGGCTACCGGTGTGGACTGTTCGTATTTTTCCGCCATGTGCATGGCGCAGGCCGGGATCCGGATCCGGAGGACATCCAGGGAACAGGCGGCCCAGGGCACGCCGGTCTCAGTCGCGGAAATGCGGCCGGGAGACCTGCTGTTCTACGCGACCCACGGCACCATCGACCATGTGGCGATCTATATCGGAGACAATAAGATCCTGCATGCGGCCCAGTCCATCGGCTGCGTTTCCATCAGCGCGTACAATTACTGCGGAGAACCGGTCGCGGTCCGCCGCTACTTCTGAGGTCATATGGCAGATAATCATTCCTCTAATTTTGTGAAGATCCTCCGCGAGATCGCGGACGAACTGAAGCTGGAGATCCGGGACTACAGTTCGGACTGGGCGTTCCGTCTTTCCGACGGGAAAAAGCAGGTCTATATCGTGGGCTACCAGTTCCCGCTGAACAGCAGTACGGCCAGGGAGATCTGCCAGGATAAGGCGCTTGCCAGCGAGATCCTGACGGATATGGGGATCCCGAACGTGGTCCACACGTTTCTCCCGGCGCCGGAGATCGCGGGATATATGGATACGGAGGATCCTGAAGAGGTTTTCCGGAGGATCATCCTTACGAGCCCTTACGCCGTAGTGAAGGATAACTACGGTACCGGCGGCCACCGGGTCTACCGGGTGCGGACGCTTCCGGAATTCCGGGAGGTGATGTCCCAGCTGATGGAGCGGACCCGCGCGGCCTGCATTTCTCCGTATTATGAGATCGATGAGGAATACAGGATCGTCCTTCTTCAGGGAAAGCCCATGCTGACCCTCCGGAAGGAGCGCGCGTCTGTCACCGGCGACGGGCAGCGGAGCGTGAAGGAACTGATCCCGGAGGAACTCCGGGAAAAAAGCTATATCCGGGATATGGAGCAGGAGCTTCTCCTGTATGTTCCCGCAGAAGGCGAAAAGGTCCGCCTGAACTGGAAGCATAATCTGGGACAAGGCGCGGAGGGCGTGAGGGTCACGGACCCGAAGCTCCTTAAGAAACTGCATCCGCTGGCAAAAAGAGCAGCTGAGGCGGTCAACGCGGATTTCCTTTCCGTGGACGTGATCCGCGCAGATGGAAAATATCTGGTGCTGGAAATGAACGGCGGCGTGATGATGGAGCATTTCTCCGGGCAGAATGAAGAATGCCGGAAAATCGCGAAGCGGATCTATAAAAAGGCGGTGCGCCTTCTACTCACAGACTGAAAACAGGAGGTCAGATCGTGATCGATTTTGAAGAAGAACTGAAGAAATTCAAGCCGAGCCTTGAACTGGATGATACAGAAACCGCGATCCGCGAGGATCACGAGAATGATATGGTCGACCTGATGGTCGAGCTTTTGAACGGCTACCGCGAACAATGACCCGGAGGAAGGTATGATCTGTTACAAATGCGGCAGCACACTCGATCTTTCCAGAAATGCCTGTCCGAAATGCAACGCGGACGTCCGGATGTTCAAGAAGATCGTTTATGCTTCAAACCGTTACTATAATGACGGCCTTCTGAAGGCCCAGGCGCGGGATCTGACCGGCGCCAGGGAATCCCTGAAGATGAGCCTTCATCTTTATAAAGAAAATACGAATGCCCGGAATCTGCTGGGTCTTGTTTACTACGCGATGGGCGAGTCGGCGGAAGGCCTCAAGCAGTGGGTCCTCAGCAAGAATCTGTCCGAAAAGAACAACATCGCGGACCGTTTCATTAATAATATGAAACGGAACATGCACGACCTGGACAGCGAAGACCACGGGATCAAAAAATATAACCAGGCGCTGGGCTACGCGAAGAACGGAGCCCGGGATCTGGCCACCATCCAGCTGAAGAAGGTCGTGGCGGTCCATACCAATATGGTCAAAGCCTATGAGCTTCTGGCGCTTTTGTACATGGAGGACGGAAAATACGAGCAGGCCCGGAAGGCGCTGACCCAGTGCCTGGAGGTCGACCGGGGAAATACCTCCGCCATGTATTATCTGAAAGAGCTTCAGCAGATGAGCCGCCAGGGCAGCGCCAGAAATGTGGGCACTGTGGGCGAGGACGACCGGGAGCAGCTGATCATCCCCGTCCGATTCCGGGATTTCGGCACCTACCTTTCCAATGCGCTGTATATCGTACTGGGTATCGCCATCGGCATCGCCATTTCCTGGTTCGTGCTGGTGCCGGGCAGAGTGCAGCGGGAGACCGGCGACGCGGTGGCGCAGGCCCGTTCCTATGAGGAAGAGATCAGCGCGCTGGAACAGAGCATGGCGGCAAAGGACGTCAGGATCCGGGAAATGGAAAGCCTGGCCGCGGAAGCTGCAAAGGAACCGGAAACGCCGGAGGCCGCGGAGCCTCAGGAACCTGAGACGGAACCGGAAGAAGAAGCGTTCCGCGATGCTGTCGCTCTTCGTGAAAGCCGGCAGAATACCGGATGGAGCGCGAACCAGCGGGCCGTACTTGCCGCAAGGGATTACTGGGTGGAACAGGATCTTGTGGGAATGACCAACGCGTTCTTTACCATTAATCCGACCATTATCAGCAATGACTACGCGGAGCATTACCGGAACCTCCTGATCATCGCGGCAGACGAGGGTGTGTTTAATAACGTAACTTCCCAGGCATCAGATGCCGTTGCGCATGAGGATTATGAAAAAGCCGCGCAGCTGTATGACGCGGCGGCACTCCTGCATCCGGAGGATCCGGCCAGCCTGTACAGTTCCGCCCTGTGCCATGAGGCAGCGGGCGATGACGACGGCGCGGCGGACCGGTATTACCTTCTGGTCAATCTGTTCCCGGAATCCGACTTCGCGGAGGATTCGGAGGCACGGTTCATGAGCCTCTCCGGGATGGATCACGTCCCGGGACTTCCGGAGGGCGTGGACGCGGATGAACTGAGGAAACCGGTGGACACAGAGGCTCTTCTTAAGGAGATGGAAGAGGCTTCGGGTATCGAAAGAGAAGAACCGGAGAACGGCGAGGACGCGGGAACTGAAACCGCGCCGGCAGAAGAAGCGGCACCTGCGCAGGACGCGCCAGGAGAGGAAGCTGCGCCCGCGCCGGAAGCACCTGGTGAGGAAGCTGCGCCTGCGCCATAAGCGCTTTAAGAGAAAGTACCGGAATCTCCGTGAGAAAACCCGTGAGAAACCTGAGAAGATCCGCTTGACGGGGAGCCTGTTCCTGTGTTATAGTATTATGGCGTTTGGAAACAAGGGACAGCTATGCCTGTCCGGCATGAATGATGGAGGTAAAACATGCGTACGAGAATTACATTAGAGTGCACAGAGTGCCATCAGCGTAATTACAATCTGACAAAAGAAAAGAAGAACCATCCCGAGAGAATGGAAACCAAGAAGTACTGCAGATTTTGTCAGAGACACACGATGCATAAGGAAACGAAGTAAGGAGTTGGATTATGGCTGATAAGGGCGATAAGAGCGTAAGCAGACCGCAGCAGCTTCTTGCGAAGATCAAAGGTTTCTTTAAAGGCATTAAGTCCGAGATCCAGAAGATCAGCTGGCCGAACCGCGAGCAGACGCTGAAGCAGACGGCAGCGGTCGTGATCATTTCCGCAGTCCTGTGCGGCTTCATCCGCGTGATCGACGTTATTACACAGATCGTTGTTAATGCCGTAAGTCACATCTTTTGATGAGGTGCAAGTATGGAAGAGGCCAGATGGTATGTTGCCCATACCTATTCCGGATATGAGAATAAGGTCAAGGTAGACATTGAGAAAACGATCGTCAACCGCAACCTTCAGGAACAGATCCTGGAAGTCTCCGTTCCCGTGGAAGAGGTCGTGGAAGTCCGGAACGGCGTGAAAAAGGTCATCGAGCACAAGCTGTTTCCGGGATATGTTCTGATCCATATGGTCATGAACGATGATACCTGGTACGTGGTCAGAAACACCCGCGGCGTTACAGGCTTCGTCGGTCCCGGTTCCAAACCGGTGGCCCTGACGGAAGAAGAGATGTTCAATATGGGCATCGGCGGCGGGAAGCACAATATCGTGGTGGATTATGA
>CADCQD010000344.1 GCA_902803485.1 uncultured Eubacteriales bacterium
CCCTCGCGGCAGATATAATGCAGCTGGCTTCTGGCGGAACGGTAATTCCCGGTGTAAAAATTGCCGAACCTGTCCAGCACCTCCGCCGTGGAAAAACTCAGCCGCTCTCCCGCCCGGGCATTCACTTCGAATGCCATGTACCCGGTCAGATTCTGGCCGAAATCCAGGACCCATTCCCCCTTTGGCGTACGGAAAGACCGGCGGGGAAAGATCTGCTCCTGCTCGTGTACTTCCGGCCCCTCCTGAGGGATCAGGATCTCTTTCGAATATTCGCAGGCCTCGGCGGGTTCAAACACCGGCTCCCGGGTCATATCCACGTCTTCGCCGATGAAGATCCCGCTGAGGGTAATATTGCTTTCAGAAACCTCCCACCGCTCATCTGTGGGGATCAGTTCCTCGCTGCCGTCCGCGTAAATGACGTGCACCACCGCGATCAGCATGGCCGGCAGGAATTCATCCGGATTCTGCGTCCCGGTCCATGGCGCGTTTGTCCGCCTGAACCACCCGTTGCCCACAGTGATCTCCAGCGTATTGTCCCCTCGTAAAAGCGGCGTCATATCGTACCGCTGCACCTGAAGCCGTTTCGCGTACTCCGTCCATCCCGGCGCGAGGATGAACTCGCCCACCCGCTGCCCGTTCAGCACCGCCTCATATACGCCGTCACAGGTAACTTCCAGCGCAGCGGACCTCACTACCTTCAGACAGGAAAAACACCTGCGGAACACCGGTACTATTGTCGATCCGATATTTTTCTTCGTGATCCATGAAGCATTTTGAATCAGCATAACTCTCCTTTTTACGGTAATTCCTGATATTCTGTCTCATCCAGCTGAAACATCACACCGTTTACGCCGGAACTCATCGGCCGCTGTTTTCATCATATTCGTATGAGGCGTTTCCACCCTGCCGTAATTGTACATCACCCGATCCGCAGTCATCCGCGGAATCAAGGTACTGATGGATTCTTCATCCAAAGCCCGCATATCCGGACTCCGCTAAACACCCGCTTATTTCTTCCAGTAATCACCCACCGGCTGACCCGCGTGTTCTTTATCCCAGGGAGCTTCATGGCGTTCAAAATACCCGATCACTTTACCATCCGCAGCTCTTACCGGGACAAAAAACTCACGCTCACCGGTACTTCCGTTATAAACCTCGAACATTTCATCTTCGCCATTGTCCGCCCGTTCCAGAAAAGCCTCAATTTTGCTCCTTGCATTCTCATTGTGGCAGTTAAACAAACTGTTCCCCACCACGACGATGTCACCATAGCGGCGCTTCGCAGCCTTATTCAAATACCGTACAATATGACTGCGATCGACAAACACCACCTCATAAACATACGCATCCAGGATCGCCTCCAGTATCTCTTTTGTAATTTCCATTGAACCTCCCTCCGGTTTTCCACAAAGGTGCCAGGTACCTTTACTGGTTTTCCACAAAGGTGCCAGGTACCTTTACTCAAAATCATCCAGATATAAGCGGACAGACCGCTGCATTTCCCTGGAAAAATCTGAATTGTACTTTCGTTCGCAGAATGCTTTCACCCATGCGTCAAAGCCCGGATCCGCGGCTCTGTCGGCGAACATTTGACGAAATTCTTCTCCATTCAAATCCCTGTAGCCGTTCTCCTGCACAATATACCGAAGATCAAAGCGCTTCGGTTTTTCCCGGTTTTTCTGCTGATCGGTAGGGTATCCGAACACCACCATCGCCGCCGGGAAAACATATTTCGGAAGTTCCAGGATCTCCCGCTGTGTCTCGATATTCTCCATGATATCGCCGATATAGCAGGAACCTATCCCTAAGGATGCTGCCGCTGTCACCGCATTCTGCGCAGCGATCAGCGCATCCTCTGACGCAAGAAGCAGATCCCCTGCGCCGGGTGCTCTCGGCTCCGCTCCAGCCTCAATATAGGCACGGAACCATTTTCTGCAGTCCGCAAGAAAGACCAGCACAAGATCCGCCTTCTCGATGAACGGCTGATGATCACAGGAAATGCTCAGCGCATGCTTCTTCTCCGGATCCGTGATCCTGAGGATCGTATATAATTGCTGATTACCCGCAGTCGGCGCCTGAGCGGCAGCCTCCAGGATCATCTGCACATCCGCCTCGGGAATCGATTCCCCGGTAAAAACGCGGACAGACTTTCTATGGAACAATGACTGGATCACCTCATTCATACCATCGACCTCACATCATCGCCAGCATCTCTTCCACCGTCGGCATATCGCCGATCCCCTTCGCGTAATGCGCCGTCAGGACTTTCAGGTCCCGATCCATATAGAAGAACGCAGGGAGCTGCTCTTCAATCCCCTCATATTCTCCATGAGTATACCCGAGTCTCTGGATGTCCTCCCGCTTCTTCATAAACTTCTGAAGCACTTCCTCACTGCCCAGCATCTCCTCCCTGTCCTTCGCAGGTCTGATCTCCAGATCATTATAGATCCTGTACTCCGGATCACAGATGATCGGGAAATCTAAAGGCTCATCAGAAAGAGCCTTGCGGATCGACTCAGGCTTTTTCAACGATACGGCCGCCACCGAGATCTACAC
>CADCQD010000345.1 GCA_902803485.1 uncultured Eubacteriales bacterium
CACAGTACCCCGTCCGCGACGGCATCACCCATATCCTCTGCCAGCTCCCCGGCCGTCCCCCTGCCCGTTAATTCGGAACGATTACAGATCAAACTGCGCGCCGCCTGCCGTCAGTTTTTCGTAATAATACGCGCGCAGCTCCGTATATTCTCTGGTAAATGCCGCGTCCAGACCCTGGTGCAGTTCCTTGATATAGTCGTGCTCCATTTCCGCGATCTTCGGATTAAAGCGGGCAATGGTCGTGACGCCGATGTTGGAGCACTGGTCCGAGATCCGCTCGATGTTGACCAGGGCGTCCAGGAAAATGAAGCCGGCGTACACCGAGCACTCTCCGTCTCTCAGCCGCCGGAGATGATTCTCCCTGAGCGTCATGACCATATCGTCGATGACCTCTTCCAGCGGCTCGATATGATGCGCGACCACCGGATCTCCGTGGATAAAAGTATCCCTCGCGTAATTCACGATCTTCATCAGCGCTTCGCACATGATCTTCAGTTCATTTGTCGCTTCCTGCGAGAATGTAACGTTCCGTTCCTGAAGCGACGTGGCGTTCTCCGCGATATTCAGCGCAAGATCGCCGATGCGCTCAAATTCATTTACGCAGCGGATGCAGTAGTTCAGCTGCTGGTTGTTTTCCGTTAATACGATGTTCGGAGAAAGATCCATCAGATAATGGCTGGCATGATCCGCGAGTGAATCGATAAATTCCTCATCATCATTCACCTCATCCAGTACGTCCTCATCATAAAAATCGAACAGAGAAATGGCGCGCTCGCAGTTTTTCACGCTGGTCTCCGCCATGGAGCTGATGACTTTATGCACCGCGTCCAGAGCCAGCGCCGGAGACGAGAAGAAGACGGTCTCCATGGCTTCGATCTGGTGAGACGCCCGGGTCTCTTCCACCTTGTCATCCTTGATGATCTTCCGGCTCAGCCGCTCAAAGAGGCCGCTCACCGGAAGCAGCAGAACGGCGGTCGCAAGCTTGAACAGCGAGTGTGTATTCGCGATACCGCCGGAAGTGATCGGTTTGTTCCAGATCCCGTCCAGCGCATGGGTATGATGAAGGATCGTAACCACCACAAAGACCAGGATCACGCCGCCGGCATTAAACAGGATATGAATGATACCTACACGGCGCTGATCCGCCCGGGAACCGATGGAACAGACGATGGCTGTAGTCACGCAGTCTCCGATATAAATACCCATGAGCATGGAATAAATGGAACCGAAGCTTAAGGAACCGGTCAGCGCGATGGCCTGCAGGATACCGACAGTCGCGGAAGAGCTCTGCAGAAGGAAGGCAACAGCCGTACCCATTAAAAAGCCCAGCAGCGGCCGGTCCGCGAGACTGGTAAACGCGTGGCGGAAAGTCTCGGATTCGGAAAGCGGATCCATGGCTGCCGTCATGCTTAACAGACCGGTAAAAAGAATACTGAAGCCCAGAAGGATCGTGCCTAAGGTATTGGACTTCTTGGATTTAAACGCAAGGATCAGCAGGATGCCGATGACGGCGGCGATAGGCGCCAGTGTGGAAGGCTTAAACAGATTCATCCAGGAAGTGGCATCCGCGTTGATGTCCAGAAGACGGATGATCTGGGCGGTGACCGTCGTACCGACGTTCGCGCCAATGATAATGCCCAGGGACTGATGCAGTGTCAGGATACCTGCACCCACCAGGCCGGACGTCAAAACGATGGTCGCTGTGGAGCTCTGGATGACGGCCGTAACCAGCAGACCGAGAATAAATCCGATCATCGGGTTATTCGTCACCTTCTCCATGACTTTTTTCAGTGTGGTGGAAGATTCCTTTTTCAGGCCGTCTCCCATGATCCGCATGCCGTACAGGAAAAGCGAAAGACCACCCAGAAGTGAAATTATATTGAAAATTGACATTTTTATAAATTGCTCCTTACGGATTTTCTGGCAAATTGCTCCTTGTAGATTATGTGAATGTGCATTATAATGACTAAAGATACCGTTTGTATGTATAATTATTCATTATTTTTCTCACATACAGGCGGTTCCAGACGCACAGGAATTCCATATAAGCCGGAATCCGTTTTATTATACTAAAATCGTGCATGATTTGCAACAGAAAGGTGTTAAGGATGTTTTATGACGCATATCTCGCTTCCGATCCGGAAGTTGCTGCAGCCCTTCAGAAAGAACTGGTCAGGGAGCAGCAGAATATTGAGCTGATCGCTTCTGAAAATATCGTTTCCCCCGCAGTGCTGGCTGCCGCAGGCTCCGTACTGACCAATAAATACGCGGAGGGTTATCCGGGCCACCGCTACTACGGCGGATGCTACGCAGTCGATATTGTGGAAGAGATCGCCCGGGATCGCGCGAAAAAACTCTTCGGTGCGGAACATGTCAATGTACAGCCTCACAGCGGCGCGAACGCGAACCTCGCCGTCTTCTTCGCATTGCTTCAGCCCGGCGACACAGTCATGGGCATGCATCTGGCAGAAGGCGGACACCTTTCTCACGGTTCACCAGCCAATATTTCCGGCAAATATTTCAATATCGTCTCCTACGGGGTAGATCCCGTAACGGAAACCATCAACTATGATGAAGTCCAGCGTCTCGC
>CADCQD010000346.1 GCA_902803485.1 uncultured Eubacteriales bacterium
ATTTTACTTGACGAGGGTTATATTGCAAAGTATGAACTCGTGGACGCCGGCGCTTTCCAGAACATTCATATCGTCCTGAAGTACGGCAAGGATAAGAACGAGAAGATCATCTCCGGCCTGAAGAGGATCAGCAAGCCCGGTCTTAGGGTTTACGCGGGTTCCCAGGATATGCCCAAGGTTCTGGGCGGTCTGGGCATCGCGATCGTTTCCACGAACAAGGGCATCATGACCGACCGTGAAGCAAGAAAGCAGAACGTCGGCGGTGAAGTTCTCGCATACGTGTGGTAAAAGGAATGCGGGAGTGCGAAGCATGAAGCATTCCGTACTTTAATATATTTATTTACAATTTTATGGAGGTACGGGCATGTCACGTATAGGAAGAATGCCAATCGCGGTACCGGCAGGCGTAACTGTTGATATTGCAGAAAATAACAAAGTGACTGTGAAAGGTCCGAAGGGCGAGCTTCAGAGAGTTCTCCCCCAGGAAATGACGATCGAACTTGAAGGCGCGGAGATCAAGGTTTCCCGTCCGAATGATCTGAAAAAGATGAAATCCCTGCACGGTCTTACCAGGACCCTGATCCATAATATGGTCGTGGGTGTGACGGACGGCTTTACGAAGAAGCTTCTGATCCAGGGCGTTGGTTACCGTGCCCAGAAGGATGGAAATAAGCTTACGCTTTTCCTCGGCTATTCTCATCCGGTCGAGATGATCGATCCTGAAGGCGTCACCTCTACACTGGAGAATCAGAATACCATTACCGTTTCCGGTATCGATAAAGAAAAGGTCGGCCAGTTCGCGGCCGAGATCCGTGAGAAGAGAAAGCCTGAACCGTATAAGGGCAAGGGTATCCGTTACGCGGATGAGCATGTGAGACATAAAGTCGGCAAGACCGGTGCGAAGTAAGGGAGGAGCATGAACTATGATTAGTAAAGTATCAAGGGCTGAAGTCCGTTCAGAAAAGCATAGAAGACTCCGCAGAAACTTAAACGGCACCGCAGAACGTCCGCGTATGTCCGTTTTCCGGAGCAATAACCATATGTATGTTCAGCTGATCGATGATGTTGAAGGCAAGACCCTTCTGGCTGCTTCCACACTGGATAAGGATGTGAAGGCAGAGCTTGAAAAGACGAACAACAAGGAAGCTGCCGCTTACCTTGGTACCGTCATTGGCAAGAAGGCAATTGACGCCGGATTCAAGGCGGTCGTATTTGACCGCGGCGGCTTCATTTACCACGGCAAGATTCAGGCACTTGCAGACGCGGCCCGTGAAGCCGGTCTGGAATTCTAAGAGGGAGGAATAAGTCATGGCTCGTGATAATCGTGATAATCGTGATAACAACATCGAAGCGAATCAGTCCGAACTTGAAGACAGCGTCGTAGCCATTAAGCGTGTTACGAAGGTTGTAAAGGGCGGCCGCAACATGCGTTTCTCCGCTTTGGTCGTGGTCGGTGATAAGAAGGGCCATGTCGGTGCTGGCACCGGCAAGGCGGCGGAAGTTCCGGAAGCGATCCGCAAGGCAAAACAGGACGCTGAAAAGAACATGATCACTGTTCCTTTTGATGAGAACAACAGCATTCCGCACGACTTCATCGGCACCTTCGGCAGCGCGTCCGTACTGCTGAAGCGTTCCAAAGAAGGTACCGGCATCATCGCCGGCGGCCCCGCGCGTTCCGTCTGTGAACTGGCAGGACTGAAGAACATCCGTACCAAGTCTCTCGGCTCCAATAACAAGCAGAACGTCGTTCTTGCGACGCTCGAAGGCCTGAAGAGCCTGAAGACACCGGATCAGGTATCCCAGCTTCGCGGAAAGTCCGTGGAAGACATCCTGGGCTAAGGAGGAATGACCATGGAAGAAAAGACTTTAAAGATCACGCTTGTGAAGTCTCCCATCGCAGCTGTTCCGAAGCAGCGCAAGACTGTGGAAGCTCTGGGACTTCATAAAGTGAATAAAACGGTCGTACTGCCTGATAACGATGCTGTCCGCGGCATGATCTGGCATGTAAGGCACTTAGTAAAAGTGGAAGAGAATTAATGGGAGGTGCAGTGATGAATTTATCTAATTTGACACCTGCCGACGGTAGCGTACACAGCAGCAACTTCAGACGCGGACGCGGCCACGGTTCAGGAAACGGAAAGACTGCAGGCAAGGGCCACAAGGGTCAGAAGGCTCGTTCCGGATCCCCGAGGATCGGATTTGAAGGCGGCCAGATGCCTTACTACAGACGGCTTCCCAAGCGCGGCTTCCATAACCGCAACACCAAAGAGATCGTAGCTGTGAATCTCGCGGCTCTGGAGATCTTTGAAAACGACGCCGTTGTTGACATCGAAGCATTGATGGACTGCGGTATTATCAAGCATCCGAAGGATGGAGTGAAAATTTTAGGAAACGGAGAATTGACCAAAAAGCTTTCGGTCAAGGCGAATGCTTTTTCGGAAAGCGCTAAGGCTAAGATCGAAGCTTTAGGCGGAAGTGCAGAGGTGATCTGATGTTAAATACTTTACGCAGCGCATGGCGGATCGAAGATATCCGTAAACGCCTGATCTACACCTTCCTGATGATCATTGCGATCCGAGTCGGTTCACAGATCCCGGTTCCCGGAACGAATCCCTCGGTCGTAGCCGCTATTTTCTCGAACATGAATAACGGCGCGTTCAATATCTTCAATTCCTTTACAGGAAGCTCCATGGAGAACTTCTCCATTATGGCACTGAGCATCACTCCGTACATTACATCGTCCATCATTATGGAGCTTTTGACGATCGCGATCCCTGCACTGGAAGAACTGCAGAAGAACGGCAATGAAGGCCGTAAGAAGATCGTTGAGTACACCCGTTATCTGACAGTGATCCTGGCCCTGATCGAGTCCATCGCCATGGCGATCGGTTTCGGCAACCAGGGACTTTTCCAGACGAAGAACGCGTTCTACATCATCGTCTGTGTGATCACACTGACCGCAGGCTCCGCCTGCCTGATGTGGATCGGCGAGCGTATTACGGAAAAGGGCGTCGGTAATGGTATTTCCATCGTACTTCTTGTGAATATCCTTGCGGGTATTCCGGAAGAACTCGGTGTGATCTGGACAACGTTTACCTCCGGAAGGACCATCGCGGCATCCATCGTGATCTCGATCCTGATCATTGCCGTCATCGGCCTGATCGTGATCTTCGTTGTGTGGCTGAACGGCGGTATCCGCAAGATCCCTGTTCAGTACTCCGGTAAGATCCAGGGCCGCCGCACCTTCGGCGGACAGTCCAGCAACATCCCGCTGAAAGTCCTGACAGCCAGCGTGATCCCGGTAATCTTCGCGTCGTCCCTGATGTCGATCCCGGCGATGATCGGCCAGCTGTTCGGCAATATCGACTACAATACCTTCGGAGGAAAGATCGTACTGTTCCTGAGCTCCAACTCATGGTTCAACAATTCCGTACCGTGGTATTACAGCTTTGGTGTCCTGATCTACATCGCGCTGATCGTGGTCTTCGCGTATTTCTATACGTCCATCACCTTCAACCCGACAGAGATCGCGGACAACATGAAGAAGAGAGGCGGGTCCATCCCGGGCATCCGTTCCGGCAGGCCTACCAGCAGCTACCTGAATTCTGTACTGAACAGAGTAGTATTCATCGGAGCGGTCGGTCTTTCGATCGTAGCCCTGATCCCCATCATCGTCGCCGGCGTGTTCAAGATCGGACGCATCAGCTTCCTCGGAACATCACTGATCATTATCGTTGGTGTTATCCTGGATACGCTGCAGCAGATCGGCGGAAGAATGGTGGAACGTGAATACGACAGCATTTTCTGATCGCGGAGTTCTGATCAAATTGAGGCCATTTGGGGCGCCAGCCCCGGATGGCCTTAAGGTGTGCTTTAGCTCTGTGCTTAAGAAACATAAGGAAATGGAGGGGAGATCATGAATATCATCATGCTCGGCGCACCGGGAGCAGGAAAAGGTACTCAGGCGGAGATGATTGCTGAAAAGTACGGGATTCCTCATATTTCCACCGGTGATATTTTCAGAATGAACATCCGGGAGAATACTGAGCTGGGCCGGAAGGCCAAGGTCTATATGGACCGCGGCGACCTGGTTCCGGATGAACTGACAACGAATCTGGTATCTGACAGGATCCGCAAGCCCGACTGCGGAAAGGGCTTTATTCTGGACGGATTCCCAAGAACCATCAATCAGGCGGAATGCCTGGAGAAGGAACTGAAGGAACTGGGACTTGCCATCGATCATGCCATTGACGTGGATGTCCCGGATGACGCGATCGTACGCCGGATGTCCGGAAGACGTTTCTGCCCGAGGTGCGGCGCGGTGTATCATATCGAATATCTGAAGCCGGCGAAGGAGGGCGTCTGTGACCGCTGCGGTACAGAGCTCGTACAGAGAGACGATGATATTCCGGAGACTGTGCAGAAGAGGCTGGATGTCTACCATGCGCAGACGGAACCTTTGATCGGGTTCTATAATGAAAGAGGTCTCATCAGAAAATTGGACGGAACCCGGGAGCCGGAGGAAGTCTTCAGCGAGATCACAACGCTTCTGGAGGCGAAATAATGTCGGTCACGATTAAGAATCCTCATGAAATTGAAAAGATCCGCGAGTCCTGCAGACTCCTTGCGATCGTTCATGATGAGATCGGGAAGATGATCGAACCGGGCGTTTCCACCTGGGAACTGGACAGGGAAGCGGAACGGCTGATCCGTTCCTTCGGCGCCGTGCCGAACTTCCTGAATTATATGGGATATCCTGCATCCATATGCGCTTCGGTCAATGAAGTGGTGGTGCACGGGATCCCTTCAAAGAAGACGGTCCTCAGGGAAGGCGATATCATCGGCATCGATATGGGGCTGATCTATGACGGCTTCCATTCGGACGCGGCCCGGACTTACGGGGTCGGCCGGATCTCAGAAGAAGACCAGAAGCTGATCGACGTAACGAAGCAGAGTTTCTTCGAAGGCGTCAGGATGGCCAGGCCGGGAAATCATTTGTATGATATTTCCGCGGCAGTGCAGAAATACGCGGAGTCCTTCGGCTTCGGCGTGGTCCGCGACATGGTCGGCCACGGTATCGGAAGAGAAATGCACGAAGATCCGCAGATCCCGAATTTCAAACCCTTCGGCAAGGGCAAAGGCATCCGCCTGCTGCCCGGCATGACGTTATGCGTCGAACCAATGATCGATGCGGGGACCTGGAAGATCGAGATCCTCGAAGATGACTGGACGACAGTGACACAGGACGGCAGCAAGTCCGCCCACTATGAAAATACGATCCTGATCACGGAAGGCGATCCGGAGATCCTGACGCTGTACCGTGACGGCAGAGAGGTCTGACATGCAGGAGGATCTGGCCGGAAGAACGGTCCGTTCTCTTGCGGGACATGACAGCGGACAGCTGTACATCGTCCTTCGGACCGATGGCGCGTTCGTTTACCTTTCCGACGGAAGGCGAAAGCCGCGGGAAGGGCCTAAGAAAAAGAAGATCAGGCACGTCGAAGTGCTTTCCCCGGAGTTCATCCGGTTTACGAAGGAAAGCGTGGAGACTGCGCTGAACGAGGACATCAGACGGGCGCTGAGATCCGTCAGGAAGGCGCTGGCGTGAAAATCGCCGGGAAAACTGTTTCATTGAGCTTTTATAATCCAGGAGGAATGAATGTCTAAATCAGACGTGATCGAGATCGAAGGTACCGTAATCGAAAAACTGCCGAACGCCATGTTCAATGTGGAACTGGAGAACGGCCACCGCATCCTCGCGACCATCAGCGGAAAGCTGAGGATGAACTACATCAGGATCTTACCAGGTGACCGGGTCACCCTGGAAATGTCGCCCTATGATCTCACGAAAGGGCGCATCATCTGGAGAGATAAATAAATGCTTGACTTTATAGCAGTAACAGTGCTATAATATTCAAGTTCTGCGGAGCTTTCGCAGAAGCCCCTGACACAGGATGGCAGAAAGGAGAAGAAATGAAAGTCAGA
>CADCQD010000347.1 GCA_902803485.1 uncultured Eubacteriales bacterium
CGGAACTTCCACCGCGCGCATCCGAAGGACTGGCGGGAAGGCTTCAGCTATATCCGTAAGAATTTCGGCTATGACAAATACCCCGGGAACTGCCACATCATCCCGAACGCGGCGGTGATCATCAATGCGCTGCTGTACGGGAACGGGGACTTCTCCGATACATTGAACATCGCGAACAACTGCGGCTGGGATACGGACTGCAATGTGGGCAATGTGGGCACGATCATGGGTGTGCGCTGCGGCCTGGAGGGTATCGATTACAGACGCTGGCGCGCGCCGATCCACGATTTCCTGGCGTTCTCCAGTGTGATGGGCAGCATGAACTCCATGGATATTCCGGAATGCGCGCTGTACATCGCGCGGCTGGCATATCTTCTGGATGGCGAGGCCATGCCGGAGCCTTACAGAACACTGTCGGAAGGAGAACAGGCAGGAGGCTGCCATTTTGAGTTCCCGGATTCCACCCATGCCATGAAAGTGCGGATCGAGGATCCTCAGGGACAGACGCAGCCCTCCGGAAGGAACGCGGTGCTGCGCAATACAGAAGAAGCTGCGCATACCGGACAGCGGTCTCTCAAATGCACATTTACGCCGGTAAAGGCCGGCGAGTTTGCCTTTGTATACAAGCGGACGTTCCTGTCATCAAAGGATTTCACGGACAGCCGCTATGATCCGGACTTTTCCCCGGTCTGTTATCCGGGAGAGACCATCACCGGTTCCTGCATGGTGGCGGATCCCGAGGTCGTACTGCAGGCAGCGCTTTACGGAAAAGACGGACATCAGGGCGGGATATTTGCCTCGGATTTTGTGACCCTTCCCTGCGGCGCTTGGCAGACCCTTTCCTTCCGCCTTCCGCCGTCAGACGCGCTGATCTCGGAGATCGGCTTTGTTTTCCGCATCGTGAAGACCCGCGCGTCAGGAAATTCCGCGGAGGTCCTGATCGATGATCTGTACACGGATCACCGGGCGGAGTTCACGGTGGATCTTGCGAAGGAGCAGGAAGACGTCTGGAACTACAGCCATAAGTCCGTGACGCCCTTTACCCGGCTGAAGGGGCTCTGGTACAAAGAAAACAATGAACTGCATCTGTCCACGGCGGATTTCGCGGAAGTATATACCGGAGACCGCAGGCTGAAGGACACGGCTCTCTCCGGCACATTGACGCCGCTGACCTCAGGAACCGTGATGCTTCTGACCCGGGTCCAGGGCGCCATGCGGTCCTACGCGGCAGCCCTGATGCCGGAGGGCGGTTTCGCGATACTGAAAAACGCCCATGGATATCAGACCCTGCAGCAGGTGCCTTTTGCGTGGACGCCCGGAAAGACCTATGAAATTGAAATGCGGGCGGAAGGAAACCGCCTTGCGGCGGCCGTCCGGGAATCCGGCACGAAGAACTGGGCGATGGCGTCGGCCGTCGATGAGGATCATCCGTATCTTTCCGGCGCGGCAGGCGCGGGACTTCTGGGGCCTTCCCATATGAGCTTAAGTAAGCTCGCGGTGAAAAGCCTTTAACAATGAATTATTTCCATTTACAGGGTGGTAAGAAAACCATTCATGTTGCGTTCCTCAAAAGCCGGGCTGCCGCACTTTTTTCGTGCGGCAGCCCGTGCCAGTGGATCGTAAATTAATTGGCTGCACCAATGATACGACGTAGTACGATGATGCACATGGTGATTGGCAAGTATGTTTCGCCGGCTGGTTGCTTTACGATCCATTAGTGTCCTGCGGTATGATCGATAGTTCAGAATACATATTCCTTCAGTCTCTGGAAGGCTTCCTCCACCTTCACCTTCGGCAGCGCCAGGTTCATGCGGATGGCGTAGGGCCGGTTGAAGGGCCGGCCGTCCTGCCAGGCGACGCCCACGTCATATCCCGCCTGTAAAAGCTCATCCATGGTCTTTCCGTGCGCCTTGCACCAGCCTTCGCAGTCCAGATACAGCATATAGGTGCCTTCCGGCTTCGCCAGCGTCACACCCTCAAAATTCTTCTGAATGAAATCATACGCGAAGTTCACGTTTTCCGAAAGCACTTCCCGAAGTTCGTCCACCCAGGCCATGCCCTCGTCCTGATACGCGCCGATCAGCGCGTGCATAGACAGAACGTTCAGGGAATTGTAGTGCGCGAGGGAGGACTCCTTCAGCACCCGGTCCCGAAGCCAGGGATCATAAATAATATGATAGGATCCGATGAGCCCGGCCAGGTTGAAGGTCTTGCTGGGAGCGTACAGGGCGACCGTCCGCATCCGGGCGTCTTCCGACACCGACTGCGTGGGGACGTGCTTATGCCCGTTCAGCAGAAGATCGGACCAGATCTCGTCCGAGACCACATATACGTCGTATTTTTTGTACAGTTCCATGGCCTGCTCGATCTCCCATTTCTCCCAGACACGGCCGCAGGGATTGTGCGGCGAGCAGAAGATGGCCGCGTGGATCTTGTGGTCTTTGATTTTTTTCTCCATGTCTTCAAAGTCCATCCGCCAGACACCTTCCGCGTCCTGCTTCAGCTCGCTGTGGATGATCTGAAAACCGTTATTTTTCAGTACACCGGTGAAGCCCACATAGGTGGGAGAGTGCACCAGGACAGCGCCTCCCTGGGACGCCAGCACCCGCAGCGCGCTGACTACGCCGCCCAGAACACCGTTTTCGTAGCCGATCGCTTCTTTTGTCAGCCCGGTCACGCCGTTCCGGACCTCCTGCCAGCGGATGATGCTGTTGTAGTATTCGTCCGTGGTCGCGAAGTACCCGAACAGAGGATGCCGGATCCGTTCCGCGATCGCTTTCGTGATGGTAGGCGCCGTCGCGAAGTTCATATCCGCGACCCACATGGGGATCATATCAAATCCGGGTTTCGCGTCCGGTCCGGGGCCGAAACCTTCTCTGCCGAAGGCGTCCACCGCGATGGCATCCTTCCCTTTTCTGTCATAAATAGTCGTAAAATCGTATTTCATAAAGGTTACTCTTTCTCCGGAAACTGCATAAAAGTTGTTCTTTCTCCGGAAACTACATGAAGATTACTCTTCCTCCGGGAACTTGATAAAGCCGCCGCCCAGGATCTTTCCGCCGATTCCGGTGTAGATCAGGAACCGGTCGAGATTCAGAACAAGGACCAGTCCTCCCTCTTCCGAAGCGATCAGCGCCAGGCACTGGGTATCGGAATACTGGATATAGTCCGCCGGCCAGGTCTCACCTGCGATCGTGATCTCCTTTTCGCCAAAAGCTACGTCCAGGGTCAGGTAAGCGCCGAAACGGATGGGGGTCTCCCAGCCGGCCGTCACCGGCTCCTTCTGATCGAAATTGGTCCAGAGCTTACTGCCATCCGTCAGGACCGCGCGGCTGAGGGCCGCGTCCAGAAGCAGAAGCTTCCCGTCAAAGCCCGCGAAAAAGGTACTGTCCTCACACTTTACTGCAGTATAAGGCACCTTGACGCCGTTATATTCCACCTGGTCCCTGCCGAAATGCAGAGAAAGCGGATCATGGTCCGGGAGCTCCAGATAAAAGGACTGCCCCTCCAGTTCATAGCTGCCGGGGATGTGATACGGGCGGATCTCTTCTTGACCTGTGATCTTCAGAATGATTTTTTCCTTTTCCATAGCGTCCTCCTTTCTCAGCGGATGTAATAGGTGCTGTCCTTCGCCAGAATATCACTGGCGTCAAACAATTCACCGAACGCGCCCAGCGTGTAGTTCTCATCGCCCCAGTCGCCATTGGTGCCGAAAGACCGGCCCACGTCATGCAGGGTATTGAGATCCATCACGAAGAGCAGGCTGTTGCCGTGTCCGTTTCTGCGGCAGAGAAGGAACTCGGAAAGATTGACCAGATACAGATGATCCTTGATCTTGACCATGGTATTGTCGTCCTCGTAGACCGGCATCACAAAGCCTTCCGGAGGCGCCGGGAAATCTCTGCGCATCTTTTCGATCCGTTCTTTGGAGAAGGTCACGCGGAAATAGCGCTCGCTGGAATAGACGTGGACGATATCGAACCGCGCGTAGTTCCAGTGGATGGCCTTTCCCGCAAGGTCCGTAGTGTAGCCGTGGCGGACGTCATTCAATGTACCGTCATCGCGGCGGATGGCGCCGAAGATGAACCGGGTGGTCGTCATCCGGGGAAGCCTGGGATTCGCTCCGAGGAAAGAACGGACAGCGGTCACCAGCATATTCTCAAGATCCAGGACGTAGGACCTTGCGGTATGCGTGGGGGCGTCATCTTCTTCGAAATTCACGAAGTATGTGGTCTCATCTGCCTTCAGGCATTCATAGCTATAAGTATGAGGAATGGTTTCAGGGATCTCGTGAGGCGTATTCCCGGGCACGTCGAATTCCACAGGCTGCTCTGTGATCTTCAGCGTCAATGTTTTCCGGTCCGTGAAGTTCAGCTCGTGGAAATAGCCGTCATCCATCACCAGTTCAAATGAACGTCCGGTCAGCTCGTAGCAGAGCGGCGGCCGGAACGTGGTCAGCCCTTCATAATTTCCGGGCCTGAGGATCTTTTTTTCTTCCATACAGACGCTCCTCCGTTTTCTTTTTCTTCATCGTAACACAGAATGCGCCGGAATGCACTGTCTGTTTTATAAAAGTGCACGCGCAAAGCAATTGAAAGCGAGTTGTTTACATGAAAAATTAAGGTTCTTGTTAATGATTCTGTAATGATCATTCTCCCTCGAAACCATTTACATAAACCCCGGCACACGCAAGCTTCTTTAATGTAAGCAGACCTGCTGTGTTTCCGCTTGCTACATAAATTTCACGCTGAATAGCAGATCTTCAGTAATATGCTTCTCGTAACAAAGCGGGTGGAGGTCATAAATGTCACAATTTCGAGGCACGTGTCAAAAGTGACTCATCACATTACATAAACAAATTTTATTACCTGTATTTTGACGTAAACGGCCGATCAGCTGTCGCACCTCTTACATAAAAAGTGGAGGTCAGAATCAGGCTTATGTATTTGAAAAACAAACTTGATCAAATTACAGAAAAAGCCGGCCATAAGCTGGTTTTCATGTAGTCCGCCAGGGTGACAAGCGCAGGTTGGCTGCGGGTGGCATGATCAGAAACATACCATGTCAGTGGTTCCGTTCCATAATTATGAAGGGGTTTGCAGGCTGCGTGGCTGCGGGGAGTGATTATGGATTGTATTTGCCTTCAGATGTGTGTTATGATAGCTGAAGAATATGAGGAAAACCGTGAAAACCGCGCGTTGCGGAATCCGGTGTATGTGAATATTTCATGCGGAGGTTTTGATGAGAATTGACATCGAGATAAGGTGCTCGTATATCCTGCTCCCCGTGATCCGGAAGGGGGACCCGGCGCTGTTCGAGTTTTTCCTTGGGAATGAAAAGCAGATGGAGTTTCAGATCCCGTTCTGGTACGGGGACAGCGATCCCCGGGAGGCGGAGGATTTCTACGGCGTACTGAACGTAGAAAAGTACAAGGGGCGGACGCTGACGATGGAAGCCGACGTGGATGAGGAGTTCATTAGCGAGATGATCCAGTCCGACGTAATGCTGCCGCCTGCCTGCGACCGGCCGCTGATCCATTTTACACCGGATACCGGCTGGATGAACGATCCGAACGGACTGTTCTTTGACGGAGAATATTATCATCTGTACTACCAGCACAATCCCTTTAGCGTAGACTGGGGGAATATGACCTGGGGGCACGCGCGGACCAGAGACCTGCTTCATTTTGAAAAGTTCCCGGACGTTCTTTACAATGACGAAAGCGGCACGATGTTCTCCGGATGCGCTTTTATGGATGATAAAAATGAGCTGGGGTTCGGCGAAGGAACGCCTGTCTTCTACTATACCGCGGCCGGGAACACCAGCCGGTGGAGCCGGGGGAAAATGAGTACCCAGTGGCTGGCATACTCTCCGGACCGGGGGATGACGCTGGTGAAGGATGGGATCGTGATCCCGGAGATCGAACAGGAGACCCGGGACCCGAAGGTCTATTATCATGAAAAGGCCGGGGTCTATTATATGGCGCTGTTCATTGGCGAACCGGACCTTTTTGCGATATTTACGTCCCGGGATCTCCGGCACTGGGAGGAATCCCAGCGGCTGAATCTTCCCGGCATGCGCGAATGCCCGGATCTGAGGAAGATCCCCACGGATACCGGGGAAGAAGTGTATCTGTTCTCCGCAGCTGACGACACTTATGTAACGGGAAGCTTCGACGGTTTCCGTTTTACACCGGACGATGGCGGCGTCCGCTGCGGCGCGAAGAGCTCAGTCCCTTACGCGGCCCAGACCTACGCCAATACAGACCGGGTGCTGCGTTTTTCCTGGCTCAGGCTGAAGGATGAAGGCAAGCCCTATACCAGCGCGCAGAGCCTCCCGCGGGAGCTTTCGTTAAGGAAGGACGCCGATGGGATCTGGCAGCTTTGGCAGGCGCTTCCTGCGGAATTCGAATCCGCGAAGGAGATCCTGGAAGATAAGACGCTGATGACGGAAGGGCAGACGCTTCCCGGCCTGAATCTGGAGATCGAAAAGAAAGCCGCCGTGGAACTGAAGCTTTCACCGGCAAGAGAACTGGGCAGCTTTATCCAGGCGGTGCCGTCCTTCTCAGCATTGATCTACCATACGGATATTCTTTATAACGCGAAGGACCATATCCTGACCGTAATGGGGGTAAAGGATTATTCGGACCGCAAGGAGCATATAGATCTGAAGGAAGAATCGGAAGCCTTTGACCCGGCGCACCCCACCATCCGCAATATGCGGCATATTCCCACATTAACGGAGATATCCATGATCGTGGACGGGAATATTCTGGAGATCACATTGAACGGCGGCAGCGACGTCTGGATCTATGAGCTTTCAAAAGAGCAGTATACGGGGACGATAGAGTTTGAATCGACCGCGGCTGTGCACGCAGAGGCAGCGGTGATCCGGTAATGCGCGAGACCCGCCGCGCTAGGATACCCGGCGCGGGAAACAGGATATAAACAAGGAGGCTAAACTGTGAAGAAACCATTTGAAACGGCAGTTCCGGAGACCCAGGGGATCCGTTCCGCCGGCATTCTGGAATTTATCAAAAGCATGCAGCAGAGATCCATTGAACTGCATACCATGTCTGTCATGAGACACGGCAGGCAGGTCTTTGAGTGCTATTGGAAACCGTATCGCACGGACGTCCCGCATATCATGTACTCCTTCTCCAAGTCCCTGACGGCCACGGCTATCGGATTCGCGGAACAGGAGGGGATCCTTTCGCTTCAGGAGAAACTGGTGGACCTTTTCCCGGACGAGTGTCCGGAGGATCCGTCTGAGAATCTGAAGAAAGCGGATATTGAAAGCCTTCTGACCATGAGCTGCGGCCACGGGAACGAGATCGACTGGTCGGACGAAAACACGAGCCCGGACTGGATCCGCAAGTTCATGCATCATGAGTATATGTATGAGCCCGGCACGACCTTTATGTATAATACCGCGGGCACGAACCTTCTGTGCGCGATCCTCGCGAAGAAGACCGGGCAGCAGTGCACGGAGTATCTGAAGCCCAGGCTGTTTGAGCCGCTGGGCATGTCGGATATCCAGTGCATCAGGATGCCGGACGGCACGGAAATGGGCGGCGCCGGCATGTATATGACGCTGGATGACATGACCCGCTTCGGCATGTTCCTCTTAAGGCGCGGCAGCTGGGAAGGAAAGCAGCTCCTCAGGGAAGAATGGTTTGAGAAAGCTGCGGTAAAGCAGATCAATACCCTCAGCGCGGCGTATCAGACCGAGGCGGACAACTGGGCCATCGGCTACGGCTTCCAGTGCTGGATGTGCAAGCCTGAGCAGTCATTCCGCGCGGACGGGGCTTACGGCCAGTTTGCCCTGGTCTTCCCGAAGGAAGACCTGATGGTGGCCATCAATTCCGTATCCTTTGACGCGAATACGCTGATCAATGTGGTATATGATACCATCATGAAGGGAATGTCCGATGAGGCGCTTCCGGAAGATCCGGAGGCGTATGAGAAACTCCGGTCGGTTCCGGAGACGGCTTCGGTTCCGGTGCTCTGGGGCGTACGTTCGCTGGATGCGGAAAATCAGTTCTCCGGCGTGGTCTATCAGGCGGCGGCCGGTACCGGGTCCTTTACGGATTTTGCGGGAGGCGCGGGGAGAGCGTTCCGGGACGAGCAGGAACTGAAGACCGTATCCTTCCGGTTTGGTATGGACCGGGCATATCTTGAGGTCTCCCAGGGAGATCAGACGGATACTCTGGAAGCAGGCCTCGGGGGAGAGATCCTTTCCGGACAGTTCATGGGACAGCCTTACGCGGCTTCCGCCATGTGGTTCTCGGATCATGAGCTTCTGATGGAGCTTCGGTATATTCCAGCGGCTGCCGGCGCGCGCCTTCTGTTTGATTTTTGCGGGGACGGCCTTGTGATCACCAGAAGATCCACGCTTCCCGCGGCCATGAATCTGCTGGACCGGGGAGGAGAGATCCTCAAGCTCAGGATAAAGTAAACAAAAATCCACGGAAAATCACAGAATCTTTTCCGTTTTGTCTCTTGCAAGACGATGGGAAAGAGAATAGAATGCAAGTACTCTGTTATAATATGTGATGATAAAACAAAACCGGTGGAGTTGAGCGAGGAAAGAAATGCGGTTTAGAGGAAGAAAAATCAATCTGCCACACCCGTTAGGGGAGCTGTATACTGAAGCGGGACTCAGCAAGTCTCTGCGCAGAAGCATGAACGCGATTCTTATGGGCAACCTCTGCGGAAGCCTTGGCAGCATCATCTGCGGCAGCGGCACTACGGCAATGGTCGGACTTTCCACGTCTCTGGGTGCGAATGACATGTTCTTCGGAATTATCACTTCCATTACCCAGGTGGCGGCGCTTCTGCAGATCCCGTTTTCCATGATAGTAAACCGTACGCATAAAAGGAAGCAGTACATTCTGACCTACGGCCTGGGCTCGCGTCTTTTGTGGCTGCTGTTCGGTCTGGTCCCGCTGATCATTCCGGACACCGGTGGCGTGATGAATCTCCGGCTCTGGTCGCTGATCTTCCTCATGGGCCTTGTCAGTATCGGAAACGCGATGGTCAACGTCTGCTGGTTCCCCTGGTTCTCGGACATTTCTCCCATCGGCATCCGGTCCCGCTGGCTGTCTGTACGTGACGCCATCATGCAGTCCTGCAGCGTGGTGTTCGGCCTGGTGGTGGCTTTCCTTCTGGATACGCTGCCGGAATCCAGCCGGTATATCATCATTTTCCTGATGGGCGGCGCGCTGGTGGTCATGGATATGGTCTGCTTCGCCTTCTGTGAGGAAAAGTTCACGGCGGCGCCGCAGAAACAGACCTTTTTCGGGATCTTCAAGGATGTGTTCGGAAACGCCCGTTTCCGCCGCTTCCTGATCGCGTGGACAGCCTGGTGTTTCGCCGTAAACTTCGGATCCGTCTATATGGGGCCGTACAATATGAACGAGATCGGCCTTACCTATATGCAGATGATGCTCTTCGGTACCATTGCCGCGGCGCTTTCCACCATTCTGATGGAACCCCGGTGGGGCAAGGCGATCCACCGTTTCGGCTGCAAACCGGTCATGCGGGTGTGCATGATCGTGGAGTGCATCATGCCGCTGGTATACGTGACGTCCGTCAAAGGAAGCTTTGTGCCGATGCTGCTGATGAACCTGATAGGCGCGATGTTCTGGTGCGGCGCGAATCTTTCCGCCAGCAACATGCAGCTGAATTATTCGCCGAATGAGACCCGGTCATCGTATATCGCGGTATTCGCCTGCGTCACAGCCCTGGTGGGAACCACGCTGGGATCTCTGACCGGCGGCGCGCTGCTGGATCATTGGAGCGAACGGCAGATGTTCACCGGCTTTATTGACAGATATAAGGTCTTATTCATGATCTCTTCCTGCCTCCGGCTGATGGTATGGCTGTTCCTGATCCCGCGGCTGGATAACGACAGTGAGTATTCCGCGAAGGACGTCCTGAAGATGTTCGACTTCCGGGATAAGCTGGATGCCATCAAGTACAACATCAGGCACCGCAGGAAGAAAAAGTAATACAAAAGGAATGTAAAAGGCAGAAAGGGAGGCAGCTCGGAATGGCGGATATCGTGGGAGTCGGCATGTCTGTATATGACATGATCCTGATCATGGACCATTTCCCGGAGGAGGATACAAAACAAGGCGCGCAGGAGAGCCGCGTCCAGTGCGGCGGGCCCTGTGCCGTCGCCATGGTCACAGCCAGCAAGCTGGGCGTTTCCACGGCTTTTATGGGAGCCACCGGGGATGATATCTACAGTGATACCATTATGAATATCCTCGCGTCCTATGGTGTGGACGTTTCCGGAATGCGGCGCCAGCCGGGCAGCATCGGGGGAAGGACCATGGTGATCCTGAATACCACCAGGTCCACCCGGACCTGTATCGGCATGGGCGGCCAGGGCGTTCGGGCCCAGGCAGAGCCTTCGGATATTGATCTGGAAGTCTTAAAGAACGCGAAATATCTGCATCTGGACGCGTCCCATCCTGCGGCGGCCGAGTTTGCCGCGAAGAAAGCGAAGGAGTTTGGCGTCCGGATCAGTATGGACGCGGACCTCTCCGCGAAGCGGAATCCTTTCCTGATGCAGTATGTGGACGAGCTGATCCCGTCAGAGCGCACAGCCTGCGAGCTGGCAGGCACGAGTGACGTTCACGAAGCCGCGCGGTATCTGATGGATACCTATCATCCGGAAGTGGTGATCATCACTCAGGGACCGGAGGGCGGTTTTATCCTGGCGAAGGACGGAAAGAGCGAGCGGTATCCTGCGTTCCCTGTGGACGCGGTGGATACCAACGGCGCGGGAGACGTGTTCCATGGCGCGTACGTCGCCGCCCGGATCAAGGGGATGGATTATAAGAACGCGGCGGTATTCGCGTCCGCGGTAAGCGCCATTAAGTGCACCCGGTTCACGGCCTGTGAAGGGGCGCCGTATGAGGATGAAGTCCTTGCTTTCCTGAAGGAGCGGGGAATTGAAATAGAAAAATAAAGTTCGCGGGGACGGCAGTTTATTGCCGTCCCTGCTGCGTTTGTCATGAGGGAGTCCAGTATGCGGATCTTGAATTATGGTTCATTGAATATCGACTACGTCTATACCGTAGACCACATCGTACCCGGTGGCGAGACCATCTCCAGCAGCCGCCTCCAGGTATTTACCGGCGGAAAAGGGCTGAATCAGTCCGTGGCGCTTGCGAGAGCCGGCGCGGCCGTTTCCCATGCAGGCTGCATCGGCACGGACGGGCAGTTTCTGAAAGAGCTTCTTGCGGACTGCGGCGCGGATACTTCCCGGATCACGACAGGCCGGGAACGGACCGGAAATGCCATCATCCAGGTGGACCGGAACGGGCAGAACGCCATCGTCCTGTTCTCCGGCACCAACCGTGAGATGACGGAGGAGAAGATCGAAAGGGATCTTGCGGATTTCTCAGAGGGCGACTGGCTGCTGCTTCAGAACGAGATCAATCTGAACGCGCGGATCATGGAGCTCGCGTACGCGAAGGGTATGCGGATCGTACTGAACCCCTCTCCGATGGACGAGGATATCCTGGCGCTGCCCCTTGAGAAAGTTTCCTGTTTTATTCTGAACGAACTGGAAGGCGCGCGGCTTGCGGGAGAAACGGAACCGGAACAGATCCTTCAGAAGCTTCTTCAGCGCTTCCCGGAGGCGGAACTGGTGCTGACCCTGGGACAGGACGGGTCGGTCTACGCGTACCGGGATACCGTGATCCGCCAGGGGATCTTCCCCTGCAAAACCGTGGATACGACCGGCGCAGGCGACACCTTCACCGGCTACTATCTGGCTTCCCGGATGCGGGGGGAGGATCCGGAAACCGCCATGCGGCTTGCGGCCATGGCGGCCTCCATTGCCGTATCCAGACCCGGCGCGGCGCCGTCGATCCCTGTGCTTTCGGAGGTGGAGGCCGCGGTCCGGGAAACCTGTAAAAAGAGTGACGGGCTTGATGCCGCGGATTGACTGATCCCCAGGAGGGCATTGTATCAGACAGAAAGAGGAGGAAGACGGGATGAAGATTACAAGGACCCAATCGGAAATCGAAGTGCTGAAAAGCTGCGACGTGGTCGTGGTGGGCGGCGGACCCGCAGGGTGCGGCGCGGCGGTCGCGGCTGCGCGGCAGGGCGCGAAGGTGATGCTCATTGAAAAGAGAGGATTCCTTGGCGGCAATATTACTGCCTGCTATGTGGAACACTGCAACTATTTCCTCTATGGGAAGGGCTTTGAGAAGCTGGGGCTTTATGGAGAGATCACCCGGGATTTCGCAAAAAAATACGGGCTGGACAACGTCAGGCCCGGAGATAAGCA
>CADCQD010000348.1 GCA_902803485.1 uncultured Eubacteriales bacterium
ACGCACTCGAACGGCCATTTGATGCCGTCCCAATGCTCCTCGCCCTTCATGATCAGGTCGCTGTGGCAGTTCGGGCAGATACCCTGATCCGGATCGCCAAGCCAGGTGCGTTCCTCTACCGGCGTCTGGATCGCCTTGATGATATTCTCACCCATCTTATGCGCGCGGGCGATCTGGTCGTCCTTCAGCAGGACGTTGCCGGGACGGCCGTTCCTGGTCGAAAGGAATTTATCCACAACGATCGTGGACTGCGTGAACATCGTGGCGGAAAGCGTATCCAGCGCAAGTCCCTGCCAGTCTTTGCAGGAACCGCCGACAGCGATCAGTCCGGCGACCTGGTGCGGGTCTTCTTTTACCTTGCCGATCTTCAGCAGGAAGGCCAGCTCATAGGCCAGGAAGCGATGCGTAAAGCGGGTGTAGATAGAACTCGGCATCAGATCATACGTCGGCACGCCGATGATCAGGCCGTTGTTCTTCTGCATTTCCGTAACCAGCGCGTCCACATCGTCTTTATCTTTCAGAATACAGCCCGTGTAATCGCCTTTTCCCATGGCAACATTCCCCATACTCATGGTGCAGCTTTCGCATCCTGTACAGGGCAGAATATTATAATCAAACAGATTGACCAGCGTCACTTCCGCGCCGGCTTCCTGACAAGCCAGCAGGGCTTCTTTTACCAGAATCTCACTGTTTCCGTTGTGGCGTCCGGCCACGATACCCATTACCTTCATCCTGTAAGAATCCTCCTCTTCTTATCTTTTATCAACCTGGTTTTTTAAGCGTCACTCTTCTTTCGAAGGCGCCGGCGTCGGTTCGATCACGGCAGTATAGTGCGCTTTTCTTTCTTTAAACACCGGATCTTTTCCAAGATGGATCAGGCGGCTCTCATTTTCGAAGATATCTTCCCCGTGCGCTTTTTTCCCGGAAATGATATCGTGCGCATGCCACTCTGTTGCCGGATCAAATTTGAATTTGAACGCGCCGTCCACGATCTCCAGCGTGCCTTCCAGGCCGCAGAGTTCGCACACACAGTGCGTGGTTCCCGGATAAATATAGAAGTTATTTCCCTGGCAGTGCGGGCAGGCACCCGGTTTGCCCTTCCAGTACGACTTGTTGTTCTCGGCAACAGGGATCTCCATCTTTTCGTTATCTTCCATGTTCTCTTTTGCTGCTTCGACCAGATTGCGGCCGATCTCTTTCATGCGTTCGACCTTTTCGTCCTGCATGATAACGTCCTTGCTCCAGGAGAAGAATTCATTGTTGACGACCTTCCATCCCGGACTCATGGCCAACATAGCGTGATCCGTCTCTACGCGGACAGCCCAGTCCGATCCGCCGATCCCGACAAAGGAAATGGCTTTCTGGCGGAAATACCGCGGATCAAGCCCTTTGCCTGTTTTTTCCAGCATCTGGAAATGGGCGCCCAGCAGCATGCCGCTGTCATGTCCCGGACCCATACGGTCGCAGAGCGTATGGAACAGGCCGGAACCGCCGGACTCAAAGATCGGATCTACAAACAGAACGCCGTCCGCATCCTGCAGTTTTTCATAGAACGCTTTGTAATCGTCTTTCCGCGTGCATACCATACCTTTTCCCATGACCAGTCCGCGGGAGCAGGCCACGCAGCCTGAGCAGTAATCAAAATTCCAGTCAAACGCATGAATGAATTCGATTTCCGCTCCGGCGTCTCTGGCTGCTTCCAGCGCGACGCGGCACATCGTATCGTTATTTCCGTTTTTTGTTCCTAAAGAAACACCCAGAATCTTTACCATAAAAAGCGTCCTCCATAATAATTCTTTCCAGAATGAAACACAGAACAGACTGTCCTGCACAGATATGTTAACTTATTAAAATTTTAACATTCCCGTATTGAAAACTCAACCGGAGAAGTCCCTGCAACTTATGGCAATTCGCCCGATATTTATTCTCATCAGGAATATTTCCATGTATGCGGTCTGCGGGTCTCTTTCTGAACCGGAATCATTCGGCCGCCGGGTTTTATTTATTCTTTATGGGAATATTTCTTTTTGAAAATAGAACAAATGAAGCCCTGTTTATACTTTTTTTCGAATTAGGAATGTGTTATTCTTTTATCAGGTTAATAAAACCCGTTAACTACCCTTGTATAGTTATCATGCATGTGCAAACGAAAGGAGTATGTATGGAACAGAATAAACGTATTGGCTATGGCCTGCGCGGCTGGCTTCTGATCATCTGGATCGCCACGGCATTCCTGGCCTACATGGTCGTCGGCAACTATCCGCTGAACATTCTGTCTGATCTCTACGGCGGTCAGCAGACCCTGTCCACCATTTATACGACGGCATCGGTTGTCGGTATCATCATTCAGCTGTTTGCCGGATCGCGCATCGGTAAGATGAAGAGCGTAAAGAAGTTCGGCTGCCTGATGGGCATCCTGTCGATCGTGGCTCTTCTCTGCATCATGTTCATCCCGGGCATGATCCCCGGCCCGACACAGATGGCCTGGAGAGCTGCCTACGCGATTGGTACCGTTCTTACCGTTATGTACGGCACCTTCGCTCTTTCCATTCTGGTCGGCCAGTGGTTCCCGACTAAAAAAGGCGCTGTCATGGGTATCGCTACCCTGGCGTTCCCGCTGGGCAACGGCGTGATCGGCGCGTTCGCGGCGGCCGCATTTAAAGACGGCACCCCGCATATCCCGCAGGCGTTCATGCCGTTCCTGATCATCATGATCGTCGGCCTGGTCATCGGTATCGCCATGGTTCCGGACTATCCGGAAGAAGTCGGCGCTTTCCGTGACAATAACCCGAACATGACTCCGGAAATGGCCCGCGCCATGATGGAAGAAGAAATCGAAAACAAGAAGACCACCGTCTGGAAGCTGAACCATACGCTGACCACCCGCGATTTCTGGTTCCTGACCATTCCGGCCGGCTTCCTGCTGATGCTCTCTGTCGGTACGATGACGCAGACAAACCAGATCCTCGGCCAGATGGGCGAAGGCCTGAACAAGTTCGGCGGCTTTGCCGGCGTCATGGTCATGATCATGGTCTTCGGTCTGATCGGTTCCTTTGTTCTCGGTCTTCTGGACCAGAAACTCGGCACAAAGAAATCCATGATCATCGCCTGTGTGATCATGGCGATCGCCGGCCTTCTCGGCACCATCTCCAGCCCGGAAAGACCCGGCCTGCTGGTCGCGGCTCTGATCTGCCTGGCACTGTTCATGGGCGCCTCCTCCAACTACACGGTCTCCCTGGCCGCGCAGTATTGGAGACGTGAAGACTTCAGTACCGTATTCGCAGCTGTCAACCCGATCGCCAACATCATCAACTCCTTCGGTCCGATGATCGTTGCCATCGTCATGATCGCTCTGGGATACAACCGCATCTTCACGATGTCCCTGATCCTGGGTATCATTTCCATCATCCTGCTGATCCTGGCAAGCCCGGCCCACATCAAGGCCAAAGACGATGAATATCGTAAAGCTGCCGGCAAACCGCTCGATGACGCTCTGGTTGGACGCAAGTAAGCGCATAAGCAGTTTCCGATAAAAAAGCTCCGGTCATGCTCGCATGAACCGGAGCTTTTTTATTAGGAAATGCAACGGATATGAGCACATAGCGCCAGAGGCGCGGGTGCGAATATCCGCAGCAGCGCGGAAGCTGCTGTGCAGCGAAGCGATGCGTCTTATGCGCGTAATATATATGCAACGGATATGAGCACATAGTGCCGAAGGCGGGTCACCTTATGGCTTTTCTATATATTCTCTAACGGAATGAATAGTTGACAAATCCGCATATATGTTTTACGCTGTTTACATACTTTCGTTCCCACCAGCTAT
>CADCQD010000349.1 GCA_902803485.1 uncultured Eubacteriales bacterium
CTGTTCCCAGGTTTCCGTCTGAAGCCCCGCATGGATATCCAGGTTCCGGTAATAAGCCCGGAGATCAAACTGCCCGGGATTCGTGGCTTCTCTGAACAGCCGCAGCTTTCCCGAAATCCGGATCCTCTCTCCCGCTTCCGGTCTTAAGTCCCCTTTCAGGATCACCCGGATCATTTCCCGTGGTCCGGTCTTTATCAGGATCGCAAAACCCTCTTCATAAGGATCGATCCGGTATACCTCTCCTTCCACGGTGCGTTCCATGGATCCGCCCGCTTTTTCCAGTTCGGATACAAATAAAGGAAGCGGGAAAAAAAGGCTTCCGATCTTTCCCGCTTCATTGTATTTCAGATAAACTGCCCCGAAAATCAAGACAACTGTTATCACTAACAGCGGTCTTTTTATCATTGACAAACTCCCTTGTCTTTTTTCCTGTTTACCGATCCGGACTCACGCTGCGATATCACGTTCCGGATATCACCTCCCGGTTTCAGGGATGGTATCACAGCCCGGTATTTCGTCCCGCCATACGGCCGGCCTGTCTCTGCCGGTCCCGGATCTCATCACATATTCCTTATTCTGTCTTCTCCGGATGGTTCTCCAGAAGATCCAGGTCTCTGGACAGCGCTGACGAAAAATCGATCATATCCGCAAACACCAGGTTGGAGGAACCGTTTACGGAGATCATGACCGAGGACACGTTTCTGGTCTCCGTAAGGGTGTTCACCAGCGCATAGATCTCCACCTGGGGCGATACGCCGACGCTTTCATTCAGCAGTTCGCTGTTCAGATTGACGTGGCATATGCCGTCCTTTGCGGAGACCGATATCAGCTTCGTATTTGCCGGGAGCACCGGATAACAGCCTTCATCCGAACTCTTCGGTCCCTGGATCAGCCGGTTTACCAGCGCCTGCTGCAGGGAAATGGTCCCGGGGTAGGTGATGGTCTCCTGAACGGCTTTCAGATGGGTCCCGCTTTCATCCGCGAAATAAAGGGTGACGTCGGAGGAGGAAAACCCGTTGATGCCCCTTCCGATGACATCCGAGAACGCCTGGGCGTTCTGGGGACCGGTCACGGTGCCGTCCTCTGCTGTCAGCGGCTGCCCTTCGATACGGATCTCCACCGTGGATATATCATCCAGCTGCATATAGGTCAGTACCAGAGACGCTCTCAGCAGCAGTTCTTCCTTGGATGGCGCTTTGGGATACTGCTGGCTGAAATCCAGGATCAGATCATTCTTTTCGAGGACAAAAGAAAGAAGTTTCAGATCCGGCGGGATCGGCGACGTACAGCCGAAGGAGTCGGCCGCACTGGATTTCAGACTGTAAAAAACCGAGGAGATCAGCGAAGCCTGATCCATATCGGCCCCGATCTCCGCCGGAACCTGTTTCAGAGAGTCCCGGGAAATATCCTTGAAATACAGATAAAATTCCTGGCTGTTTTTCGAAGAAGCACAGGATGGGAAAACAAAAAGCAAACAGAGGACAGCCAGACAGAAAGGACAGAATCTTCTTTTCATTCTCATACTGAACCTTCCTCGTTTCTTTCATATTTCAGCGGGACCCTGACCGTAAAGGTCGTCCCTTTGTTCACTTCGGATTCGACTTTGATGATCCCGTGATGCTGCTGGATCAGGCCGCGGGTGATCGAAAGCCCCAGGCCGGTGCCTCCGGTATCCCTTGACCGTGCCTTATCCACCCGGTAAAACCGGTCGAAGATATGAGGCAGCGCTTCCTCCGGGATGCCGATACCGTTATCCGCCACCATCAGGTAGAAATACTCATGGTCGGCGTCCAGGGAAACTTTGACATAGCCTCCGTCTTTATTGTATTTGACGGCGTTTTCCACAAGGTTGGAGAAGGCCTGGTTCAGTTTTGTACTGTCCACTTCGGCATTTACCTGCCGGAAGGACTCGTAGATAAGCTCCACGTTCTGCGAAGCCGCTATGGGACGGATGCTCTTCAGCAGATCGATGACAAATTCGTTCATATCCGTCATCTGGATATTCAGGGTATCCGATGCCTTCCCCATCTTCGTCATCTGGAGCAGATCCTCGATGATCCTGGCCTCGCGGTCGATCTCGACGGAGATATCCTTCAGGAATTCCTGATAGGTCTCTTCCGGAATATTTTCCTGTCCGATAAGGGAATCGGAAAGCACCCGGATCGAAGTCATGGGCGTCCTGAGTTCATGGGAGGCGTTGGAAACAAACTCCTCCTGGGACCGGTCGATGTCCTGGTACCGCTGGATCGTCATCCTGAGAGAATCCGTGATGGAATTCAGTTCTGAATAAACCCCTTCCACCGCCGGCACCGAGTCCCGGTGGCCTTCACCGAAATCCGAAAGCTGTTCCCGGAAGGCATTTACCGGCTGCATCAGCATATAGGAAACGTAGAGGGCAAAAAAGAGAATGATGCCTAAAATGACCAGCTCCAGAAGCAGGATGATCCTCTGGGTGCCCCGGAAGCTCTCCATGATCCAGTCGGTGGTGGAACTTAAGATCAGCACCGCGGAAATACGCTGCTCGGAGGACGCCGGGATCTGGGAACGCACAGGCACCACAAATTCCAGATATTCCGTAGTGCGGTCATAGTTCTGGTATTCCTGGCCTTCGAAGGCTTTAAAAACCGCGTCGCTGATGCATTCCCTGCCCAGGTCCACATTAAAGGTGTCCAGAACCACTTTATAATTCTGATCGATGATCAGGATCCGTCCGCCATAAGCTTCGGAATACCAGTTCAGGACGCTGGCATATGAAGTTGTCAGGGAATCGGAAACCTTTTCGTTTTTTCCCAGTTCCTGGGCCACCACATGGCAGCGCTGGTTGATCTCGATAAGCCGCTGGTTGACCAGATGGCTTTCGAAGGTCGCCACCAGCCCCGTATGCAGGACGATGCAGGGCACGATGCTGAAGACGATCAGGAAAAAAATGATCCGGCTCCGGAGTGACTTAAACAGTCTTTTCATTCCGGTAATAGTATCCTACGCCCCATTTGGTCTGGACATACCGGGGATTGCTGGGATTGTCTTCGATCTTTTCCCTGAGGCGCCGGATGTGGACGTCCACGGTCCTGGCATCGCCAGGATAGTCGGCTCCCCACACAAGCTCAAGCAGCTTTTCGCGGCTGTATACCTTGTTGGGATTGGTCACCAGAAGGTGCAGCACGTCGAACTCCTTGGCCGTGATATTGATCTCCTTTCCGGAGACGAACACTCTTTCATTTTCCGCATCCAGCCTCAGATCTCCGCTTACGATGACCTGGCTGCCGGTCTTTTCCTCTTCTTCCTTCCGGCCGCTCCGCCTCATGATGGCTTTCATCCGGGCTTTGACCTCCAGGATATTAAAGGGCTTCGTGACATAATCATCGGCACCGTATTCCAGCCCCATGATCTTATCCATGTCATCGCCCTTGGCGGTCAGCATGATGACCGGCATGTCGGAAAACTCCCGGATCTGCTGGCACACTTCCAGCCCGTTCATTTTCGGCAGCATGATGTCCAGAAGAACGATATCGTATTCATTCTCCCGGGCCATGCTGAGGGCTTCCTCGCCGTCATAGGCGCAATCGACTTCCCAGCCTTCCTGAAGAAGCGAAAAGCGGATCCCTTTGACGATCATTTTCTCATCATCTACAACAAGTACTTTTGCCATACTCTCACACCCTGATCCTGTCTTTGATCCTCTTGTAAATGCCGTTTCCGATTCCGGCGACAGCGGTTATCTCCTCCGGGCTCTGAAAAGGCCCATGTTCGTTTCTGTAGCGGATAATAGCCTCCGCGCGCTTTTCGCCTATCATGGGCAGCGTGATCAGCGCCTCCACGCCGGCGGTATTGATATTGATCCTGTCCTCTGCTGCTTCATTTTCAGAAGGCCGGCCGCTTTCTCCGGAAACATCGGTTCCGGCGAATTCCCTGTTTTCCTGTCCGGCTTCTTCTCCGGCGGATCTTTCTGGTCCTTCCCGGGACTGTTCTCCGGCGTCCGTTTCCGTGAGCCGGATCGTCCAGTTGTATCCCTGCGCCTCTTCCGGGGCTTTTGTTTCTTCCTGTCCGTCAGAGATCTGTTTCAGATAAAGCATCCCGGCCAGAACAAAAAGGACCGCTGTCAGCAGCAATGGTATTTTTCGGTATTGTTTCAACGGCAGATCTTCCGGATATGCCCGTTAATTTATGATTCCAACGCCAAAAGTCGGACTCCACGGAATGTTTACATTCCAGTGGAGGAGAGACTTCTTGGCGTGCCCCTCATGAAGCACGAAGTGGAGTTTTTACTCCACGAGAGTGCGGAATGAGGGAGGATGGTGGGAGTGCGA
>CADCQD010000350.1 GCA_902803485.1 uncultured Eubacteriales bacterium
GCGCACATCTGGTCCACGCCGGTCAGGATGGTCAGTCCGGGTTTATATTCCTTGATCCGCTGCATATAGTAGAAATTGCTGTCCGTATATTTGAAGCCCGTGAAGGTGGGGACTTCCCGGCAAAGAATGTCCAGCATTTCTTCCGCGTCCAGCCGCTCGCCGCCGTTCAGGTTGCCTTCAGAGAAATGCCAGTAGACATAGAAGGGGATCCCTGCGGCTTCCGAGATCCGTTTAAAATACGCGGCATTCTCTTCGATCTTCGCGTCCGGACGGATCGCGATGCTGGAGACGGCGTCCGCGCCGATCTCTCCCGCGTAGCGGCCCAGCTCGATGCCTTCCTCCTCCGTCTTTCCGTAACCCACACTGACAAATACCGGTACCCGATGGTCTACCACTTCCACCGTGCGCTTCATCCACAGCTTCCGCATTTCCGGTGTCATGCACCAGCCTTCGCCGGTCCATCCGTGAAGATAAAACCCGTCCGCGTGCTGTTTCAGATAAAACTCTACCATGCGTTCGCATTTTGAAAGATCCACTTCGCCATCCTTCGTAAATGCCGTAAGAAACGCCACAAAATTCTTTTCGTACATGCTATCCTCCCTCATCTGCTTCATTTTCCCTGATCCGGCACGGTCCTAGAGGAACTACTCAAGGCCGGTCCAGATGTTTTTCCATGAAATCCATATACCGGAGCCAGTCCTGCCGTCCCAGGAAATGAATGCCGTCACGTTTATGGTACGCGATGGTTCCCGCGTCAAAACTCCCATTCGTTTCACAGGGGCCGTCTCCGCCCAGGTAGCCTTCTTTTCCGTAAAGTTTCCATACCGGAGTCACTGCCCGGCAGCTGTCTTCTTCAGAGACGGGATCCGCCCACAGATCCCCGGAAGCGCTGCCCACCAGCAGATATCCCGGCGCGATGAGGGAAAGCAGGAAATGCTGATCAAAGGGCATCTCCTCCGGTCTTCCCGCGTATTTCTTCATGTTCCCGCAGAACCAGAAGGGGAATACACGGGTAATATCCGCAACCGTTTCCCCGCCGGGATGCTTGCCCCGTTCATACGCCGCGCCGCAGCAGCCGGAATCGTTGCTGATGGTGAACTTAAAGCGTCCGTCCATGGCTGACGCAAGCAGCGCCGCTTTCCCCAGCCTGGAATGCCCGGCAAGAGCCACATTCTCCCTGTCGATAAAAGGAAGCGTTTCAAGATAGCTCATGGCGCAGCGGGCGGCAAAGCCCCACATGGCCAGCTTCCCCCAGTCCGTGCCGTCATTCCTTCTTTCATACAGCCCCGCAAGGCCGTCCGCCATATCTCCGTTGTCCTTTGTCACATCCTCGTAATAAATGACGCCGAGGGCAAAGCCGTGATCAATGATCTCTTCCGCGGGGTAATATTTGTCATACACGTCCGGGCGGAAGTTCAGGAGAAGGATCAGCGGCGCCTTTTCTTTTCCTTCCGGCCTGAACAAATGCATCGGAAAGGAAAAAGGCCCCTTCTCCGCGTCAAAGCTGATCCTGAGCCTGAGAAGTTCCGCGTGTCCCGAGCAGCATCTCACGTCCTCCGGATCCTGCCCTGACAGGATCTCCCCGCGCACGGTTTCCGGAAGCTTCGGGACGTAACCGTACTCTTCTCTCTGAAGGATCTCAAGGATCTCTTCCCTTCGGCGGCTCCAGCATTTCGTACAGCCGACGTCAGAACCGTCATTGAATTTCAGAAGTTCAGGATAAAACACCATAGCGCTCCTTTCCGCCGGGCGGGCCCTTACTCATCCGCACACCGATCCAGCCTACTGCCATCTTAACACAGCAGGCGGATCTACGCAAGAAAAGACTGTCCTGTTTTCGTTGTATTTTTCTTATGTGAATGCTATACTCATCTCATACTGACAGCACAGGGAGAGCCTCATGACGATCATCACAAAAGACAGATATTTCTACAAGACCCTGCTTACACTTGCAGTCCCCATCATGCTTCAGAGCCTGATCACTTTCGCGGTCAATTTCGCGGACAACCTGATGATCAGTTCTCTGGGAGACGTGGCGGTTTCCGGCGTCTATATGGGCAGCCAGTTTCAGACCATCCTGATGATGTTCACCACCGGCATCGACGCGGCGCTGCTGATCATTGCCGCACAGTACTGGGGCATCAGGGATACCGCCAGTGTGAAAAAGATCGGCGCCATGGGAATCCGCTGGGCTACCTGCGTGGGGATCATTTTCACGGCAGCCGTGCTTATTGCGCCGAAGTTCTGGGTCAGCCGCTTCACCAAAGATGAAGCAGTCATCGAAGCCGGCGTGGAGTACGTCCTTTACGTTTCTTTATCCTACGTATTCTTCTGCGCGTCTCAGCTGGTGCTTTCCACCATGCGCGCCGTGGAAAAGCCCAAGGTCGGGCTCTATATCTCCACCATCGCGCTGTTTACAAATCTTGTGTTGAACTGGATCCTGATCTTCGGCCGCCTGGGGCTTCCTGCGCTGGGCATCAAAGGCGCAGCCATTGCCACGCTCATTTCCAGGATCGTGGAATGCGGCCTTGCCTTCTTCTATATGTTCCGGATGGACAAACGGCTTGAGATGAAGCCGAAGGATCTCCTTCTGAAAGCGCCGGCCCTCGGCAGGGATTTTATCCGCACCGGAACGCCGGTGGTGCTGGGCCAGCTGGTCTGGTCCGCCAATATGCTCACCTACTCCTATATCATGGGCCATCTGTCCGCCAGCGCCGTGACCGCGGCTTCCATGGTGGGACAGCTGGAGAGTTTTCTCCGGGTGGGCACCTTCGGCCTTTCCGCGGCTCTCGGCATCGTAACTTCCATGACGGTAGGCGCGGGCAAGTTTGAAAAGATGAAAGAATACGCCCGGACCGCGCAGGTGGTTTTCCTTGGCGTGGGCCTGGCCTCTTCTGTTCTGATCCTTCTGATCAAAGCGCCCTGTGTCCACCTTCTGTATACGAACGTCAGCGATGAAGCCCGAAGCTATGCCATGAGCTTCATGAACGTGCTGGCGGTCACATATATCGGTACCAGCTGGCAGGCCACGCTGCTGTCCGGCCTTGTAAAATCCGGCGGCGACACTTCCTTCGTTTTCAAAAACGATACGATCTTCGTTTTCCTGGTCGTCATCCCCGCGGGACTTCTCGCGCTGCACTTCGGGCTGGCCCCATGGATCGTTTTCGCCGCGCTGAAATGCGACCAGATCCTCAAATGCTTTGTGGCTGTGGTCAAGATCAACAGCTTCAACTGGATGAAGAAACTCACAAGGACGGAGGCTCATGGATAACTTTCTTCTTGCTGTCAATGCGGTCATGCCTTTTATTGTCTACATCGGCATCGGCATGCTGCTGGTCAGATTCAGATTCGCGACCCGGGAGTTTCTTCAGAAACTGAACTCCCTCGCGTTTAAAGCGTTTTTTCCCTTCATGATGTTCCGGAACTTCGCGGGGATGGACCTTTCCGGCGGCGTTGACGTCGGCTTTGTGATCTTTTCCCTGGTCTTCTTCTCGGTGCTGGTGGCGCTTCTGATCCTGGTGATCGGCAAAACGAACCTGGTACCTCAGAGGAACCAGAAGCCGGTCATCATCCAGGCACTGTTCCGCAGCAACTCGATCCTGTTCGCGATGCCTCTGGCTGAGACTCTGGCAGGAAATGCGGGCACCCAGGCCGCGTCGTTTTTAGTAGCGGCCATGGTCCCCTTTTACAATATCACGGCGGTCGTGGTCCTGGAATCCTACAATGGAGAACGGAGCAGCCTGCCGGTGCTTCTGAAAAAGATCATTACAAACCCGCTGATCATCGGCGCGATCATCGGCACCATCTATGTGCTTCTGCCCTTCAGGCTTCCCGGTTTTATCATGAAACCGGTGAATGCCGTGGCGGATATGACCACGCCTCTGGCGCTGATCATTCTGGGCGGGACGCTTCAGTTCACTTCCTTCCGGAAGCATATCCGCCAGCTCAGCGCGGTAGTCCTGCTGAAGCTCGTCGTGATCCCGGGCATCGTGCTCCTGCTTCTTACTCTGTTCAGCTTTACAAAAGCCCAGGACCTGGCGCTGTTCGCCATCTACGCGACGCCGGTGGCGGTCTCCTCCTATACGATGGCGGCCAACATGGGCGGCGACGCGGACCTGGCCGGCGAGATCGTGGCCCTTACGACCGCTTCTTCCCTCCTGACCATCTTTTTATGGATCCTGGTGATCGCGTAGCCGGAGGCTTAATCTTGAAACAAATGGGAGTGTTCCCTAAACAAATATATAAAGGAGATCAGTTATGAGAAATCTGTATTTTGCGGCCTGCGCGCCGGATGGATATATCCAGCGCTACAGCTTTGACCCGAAGGATGACGGCACGCTGAATCCTCAGCTTCTGCAGACCGTTCCCGTGAAGAATCTTCTGTATCTGGATATTTCCGACGGAGAACTGACGGCGGTGAACCGGGGGAATTATCCGGATACGCGGCATTCCGCGCTCTTCAGCTTCGCACTTTCCGAAGATGGAGAGATCGGAGAGCTGATCCGGGGGCCCGTTGACGTACAGGGCGTGGAAGGCTGCCATGTATCCCGCCTTCAGGGAAACCTTTACGTCGCGAACTATGATTCCGGTTCACTTTTCGGCACCAACGGCGCTTATGTGAAGCATGAAGGCAGCGGTCCCAACAAATTCCGCCAGTCCTCGCCTCACGCACATTTCATCAAACCTTCACCGGACGGCAAATATCTGCTGGCGGTAGACCTTGGCATGGACACCATCTTCACCTATGACAAGGATCTGAAGGAAGTTTCCCGCGTTTCGGCGGAGCCCGGTGTGGGGCCGAGGCATCTGGCTTACAGCGCGGACGGAAAGACTGTGTTCTGCGTCAATGAACTGGCGTCCTCCGTCAGTGCTTACGCTTATGATGACGGCGTTCTGACACCCGTTACCACGGTCTCTTCCCTGACCGCTCCGAACGCTTCCAGTTCCGGCGGCGCCATCCGTGAATACAAAGGCTATATCTATTCCAGCAACAGAGGCGACGACAGCATCGCCTGCTTCTCTTATGAGAACGGCGAGCTGAAACTCTTATCCGTTACTCCCTGCGGAGGCGTCTCTCCCCGTGACTTCGATTTCTTCGACGACTATCTCTTTGTCACGAACGAACGCACGAACAACGTCACCATCTTCAAGGCTGACGGTCCGAAGCTGACACGCGCAGCCATTGAACTCATGATGCCGAATCCCCTTTCCGTGGTTTCTGACAGGTAAACAGGGTTCAATGACGAAAGGAGTTTATGATGCTGATCAAGAATGCCATGATCTATGACGCGGTCCACCGGGACCCGTATAAAGGCGATATCCTGATCCGGGACGGCAGGATCGCCGCCATCGGATCTGTGGAAGCTGATGCCTCCGAAGAGATCCTGGACGCGGAGGGCCTCCGGGCCTATCCCGGATTCGTGGACGCCCACAGCCACATCGGCCTGGACGACTACGGCGGGACCCAGGCCGGCATGGACTACAACGAAATGAATGACATCGTCTCTCCCCAGCTCCGGGGACTGGACAGCTACTATCCCCAGGATGCCGCGATCCCGAAGGCCCTGGCCGCGGGCGTCACGACCGTGGGCACCGGCCCCGGTTCCGCCAACGTCCTGGGCGGCACCTTTATTGCCGTAAAGCTGTGGGGAAATTCGGTGGATCAGGCGGTGATCGATCCCGGGTTCGCCATGAAGTGCGCTTTCGGTGAAAATCCCAAGCGCTGCTACGCGGGCAAAACGGATTCCTGCCGTATGTCCACTGCCGCCATTCTCCGGGAAGCGCTGTTCAGCGCGAAGGATTACCTTGCCAGAAAAGAAGCCGCCGGTGACGACGTCACCAAGCGGCCGAAGTTCGATATGAAGATGGAAGCGCTGATCCCGGTGCTGAAAAAGGAGATCCCCCTGAAGGCTCACGCCCACCGGGCGGACGATATCCTGACCGCCATCCGGATCGCGAAAGAATTTGATCTGAATATTACCATCGAGCACACCACAGAAGGACATCTCATCGTGGATGAACTGAAAGCAGCCGGCGTACCGGTCTGCGTCGGTCCCTCCGCCACCCACGCTTCCAAGCTGGAACTTTTGAATAAGACCTGGTCCACGCCGAAGATCCTGGCAGAGGCCGGGATCCCCGTATCCATCATCACAGACGCCCCGGTGATCCCGGAGGAATATCTGCCGCTGATGGCGGGCCTGGCGGTGAAAGCCGGTATGGATCCCTTCCAGGCGCTTAAAGCCATCACCATCAACGCGGCAAAGCACATCGGTGTAGCCGATCGTGTCGGGTCTCTGGAAACGGGTAAAGACGCGGACATCGTGCTTACTGACGGATGTCCGATGATCAGTTCCACCAGGATCGTCAAGGTGCTGGTGGACGGTATTGTCAGAGCAGGAGGTGAATCATGCTGAATATCAATGAAAACACGAAATTTTCCGAAATCTGGGAAGCAGAAGAATTCCGGGAGTTCCGGGACTTTTTCATCGTCAATATGGATCTTCCGAATGATCCCAATTTCAACCGGACGCTTCAGGAGATCGATACGGATTCCTGGAGCATGAAGGGGCTGATCCGCGGCCTCGCGCGGCTTCAGGAAATGATCCGCCGCGGGCATCACATGATCCCCATCAGCACACAGGAGGAACAGGCAGAGGATCCGCGCTATGTGAATACCGGCTTCCTGTATTTCCCCTCGGACGATCCGGAAGCAGACCACCGGCCGTATATCATGGTGGTTCCCGGCGGCGGATACGTCAACGTCTGGAATCTGACGGAAGGGTATCCCATTGCCGCCCATTTTAACGAACTGGGCTATCACGCCTTTATCTTCTCATACCGGGTCACCGGCACCGGCCTGATGCCGCGGCCGCTGGACGATCTGTCCAGGGCTTTCAGGATCATTCAGGAGCGTGCCGCGGAATTCCACGTGGACCCGGACCGCTATATGATCACCGGCTTCTCCGCCGGGGGAAACCTGATCTCCCTGTGGTGCGCCGAACATCACGGCTACGAGACCTACGGGCTCGCAAAGCCCGTGGCCGCTTTCCCCATCTACCCGGTGGTCTCCTGGCGGCAGCTCGCTTCCGCAAGGCCCCATGATCATTTCAGCATGGTCACTCTGGGGCTGACCATAAAGGAAGCCGCGGAATCCGACTGGAACGCCGAAGACCAGGTCAGGACCTATCCGCCCACCTACATCGTCTGTACCGAGGACGATGATCTGGTGCCGCCGGAACAGTCGCGGCTTCTGGCGCGGGCACTGGACGCTGCCGGCATCCCGAACCACCTGGAGATCGGCGCCCGGGGCGGCCACGGTTTCGCGGAAGGCTGGAAAGCCGACACCAAAGGCTGGATCGAACGCGCCGCGGAGTTCGCGAAACAGTATATGTAAATAAAACAGCCGGGGGACGTCGCTGCGCCCCCCGGTCTTTATATGATCTTTTTGTTTTTTGATCTCTCAGATCTCATCGGACATATTTTCATAGAACGGCAGCGGGAACCATGCGCGGACTGCTGCCGGTATTTGATTACCAAAGGAATGCAGCCATGTATGAGGATGGAACATCAGGTCAATGGCTTCGATCTCTCCGAGCGTAAGATCCGCGTCTTCCCCTTCAGCCAGTTTCCGGACCTCCGCCCTGCCGTCCGCTACTGCCAGGCACAGCCTCTCCCCATTTGCGAATTCCGCCTTCAGCTCTCCGTCCGGAAGCGTCCGTATGTCCGCGGCCAGCGCCAGGTAAGCCCTGAGCGTCCGCTCATAGTTCAGGATCTTCAGCATGGCAGCGGGAGTAATACCGCAGGACTCCGCAAGCGAAGAAAAGATCTCCGTCATTTCCTGTTCATCCGGCCCGAAGTGTGTAAAATTCAGTTCTTCTTCCGGAAACGCCCGGAGAATGTCGTTCACCACATGTCCGGCTTCCTTTTTATCCAGAAGCCTGAGGTCATGGATCTTATGATCGCTGCTGAAATACATAAAGGTGCCAAAGAAGGCGCCATCCTTTTCGATCAGATACGGGACCGCCCCCATGGAGCAGAGGATATCAAACTCCTCATTTTCCGGATGGATCATATGGACTTCCGCTGCTTCCCTGAGCGCCCGTTCCGCCCGTACAGCCTCCGTGTCCTCTGCCGTGAGCTTCCGGATCCGGAAGCCGAAATCCGCGTCTTCTCCATACACATAGTTGATGTTGTTCATGTGGACCGCGTACTCCGGCATCGCGCCGGCCTGTTCAAAACCCCAGTGCCCGTAGCGCTGGCGGCGTCCTCCCAGGACCATATAATCCGCCTGCTCATCCTTTGCCCGCCGGATGGCTCTTGCCATCAGCTCCTTCATATAGCCTTTTCTGCGGTAGCCGGGGCGGACGGAGACCGTTCCGATCCCCACCACATGCATCTCTGTGCCATGCACCATATAAGGCAGTTCAAACGCGCCCACCAGCCCGCAGATCCTGCCGTCTTCCACAGCCAGCACATGCATCGGCGCGATCCTGGGATTCTGATACAGCTTCGGCAGGATCCGCGGGAAATAGGATTCCCTGGACGTATCCTTTTCAAGATCCCCCGTATAGTGCGCCGTATCAAAGGCATGATTCGCCTCTTCAATAATATTCTGATAATCGGACAGCTCCGCCCATCTGAATTCCGTCATGGCCTCTCCTTATCTCCCGTCAATATAGTCACAGGCCGCGATGGCTGCAACTGCGCCGTCTGCTGCTGCCGTGGTGACCTGGCGGATCCGTTTGCTGCGGCAGTCGCCGGCCACAAACACGCCCGGCGTTTCCGTCCTGCAGAATTCATTCACGTCCGCATAGCCGTACTCATTCAATGAAAACAGGCCTGTAAAGGGCTCGTTCTGCGGCACCAGGCCGACAGCCACAAAAAGGCCGGAAAGCGCGAATTCCTCCGTTTCTCCGCTTTCCCTGTGCCGGATCCGGATACCTTCGAATTCGGAATCGCCCAGATACTCCTCCACAGAAACCCCGGTCAGGATCTCCACATTATCCTTTCCGAAAAGCTCGTCCTGCAGCTTCTTTTCTCCTGTCAGATACGGCAGATCCTGGAAGATATACAGCTTCTTTACCAGCCCGGAAAGCAGTACCGCCTCCTGAAGCGCGGAATTTCCGCCGCCCACCATACCGACCACCTGATCCCGGAAAAAGGCACCGTCGCAGACCGCGCAGAAAGAGATCCCGTTTCCGATGAACTCCTCCTCCTTCGGCAGTCCCAGGGTCCGGTGCTTCGCGCCGGTGGCGATGATGACCGCGCGGCCTTCATAATCCCCCATATCCGTTTTCACAATAAAAGGCTCCCGGTCCTTTCCGCCTTCCACGGACAGCACCTCCGCCAGCTCGCACTCCGCTCCCTGGGAAAGCGCCTGGTCCACTAACCGTTCCGCGAATTCATTGCCGGAAAGTGCTGTAAATCCGGGGATATTCTCCACCTTCGGGGAAAATGTGATCTGGCCGCCGAAGGTCTCCTTCTCCAGAACCAGTACAGATTTATTCGCGCGGAGCGCGTAGATCGCGGCTGTCAGTCCTGCCGGACCGCCGCCGATAATGATCAGATCATGCATATCATGCCTCCTGATGTCAACTTTGACTTTATTATACCTTTTATCCGGGAACAAAACAACACAATTTCTGCCGGTATCATTTGACAAATATGTCCGGTTTCTCTAAGATGGAATCAGCGCAAACAGATATCTCGTGAAGATCGTGATAAACAAGGGAGGAGATTCCGATGAAAGTTTTAGCCATCTCCATGGGGAGAAAGAATCAAAACTGTGATATTATCGCAAAGCAGGCGCTGATGGCAGCGGAAAAGACCGGCGCCGATGTGAAATTCATGAACACCATGAATATGGAAATTTCTCACTGCAGGGGCTGCGGCGCGTGTTCCGCAGGCCGTGACAGAGGGAAACAGATCCGCTGCATCCTGAAGGACGACTATCTGACGCTGGAGAATGAGGTGCTGGAAGCGGACGGCATCATCCTGGCGGCGCCGGTCTACTCCATTGCCCCAACAGGTCAGCTGGTGAATTTCTTCGGCCGCTTTGGTGCTGCCCACGACCTGGCTGCTGCCACAGAGGAGCAGAAACGCCGGGAAAAAGAAGGTCTGGAGCCGCTGGATCCCCGCCTGTTCAAGAAGCACTACATCGCCTATGTTTCCGTTGGCGGCGCCCACACCCCGAACTGGGTTTCCATGGGGCTTCCCAACATGTACATGTTCGGCATGTCCACCGTTATGAAGACCGTAGGCCAGATCAACGCCTATGATATGGGCCAGATGACCAGTCCCGTCTTCCACCCGGATTTCATGGAAAAGGTAGCCGGTCTCGGGGCGCATCTGGCAGAGTCCATCGGCAAAGATTTCGAGGACGTGACCTGGTACGGTGAAGAAGGCGTCTGCCCGGTCTGCCATAACAATCTGATTTCCTATACCCGCGGCAAAGGAACAGAGGTGGAATGCCCCCTCTGCGGCATCTACGGTCAGATTGCTGTTGAAGACGGCGAGGTGAATGTGTCCTTCTCTGAAGAAGAAAAGCAGCGGGCAAGAAACACATTGGCAGGTCTTTATGAGCATTACTATGAGATCAAGGACATGATGAATCATGTAAAGAAGAATCTGATGCTTCATAAGGACGACCGGGCGGAACTGCTCCGGCCCTATATGGAATACGCCCCGGATTACAAGGGCTGATGTCCTGAAGCACCAGGTCGGTTAATAAAAGCATAAAAGGAGAAAACCATGGGATCATTACAGAATCTTGACGCGCTGCTGGAGAACTTTATTCAGGAAGACGGTCCGTCGCCCGCCGGCGCAGGGCTCCGTGTCTATCAGGGGGAAGACTGCCTCTATGAACGTTATGTCGGTTACCGGGACGCAGAGAACAAGCTTCCCTTCACCCCGGATACTATCTGCCAGCTGGCTTCCATGACCAAGTGCATTGCGGTCACAGCCGCCATGCAGCTATATGAAAAAGGCCTGTTCCTCCTGACAGACCCTGTAGAAAACTATATTCCGGAGTTTGCGGACCGGCAGGTTTATGACCGGAACGGCAAGGGTGAGCTATTCGTCCGCCCCGCGAAAAGTCCGGTCACCGTCGGCCAGCTCTTTGATATGACCTGCGGCGTCACCGTCAACTGGGACCGTCCGGACCCCAACAGCCACGAACTCTTCCTGGGAACGGAAAAGCTGCTGGAAGAAGGCAAATACAATCTTCAGGAATACGCGAAACTCGCGGGCCGCGTACCCGGCGCCTTCGATCCGGGCACTCACTTCTATTACGGACAGGGACATGATATTCTGGCAGCCCTGGTGGAGATCCTTTCCGGGAAACGTTTCGGAGAGTATCTCAAGGAAAACATCTTTGAACCTCTGGGGATCAAGGATGCGGCTTTCAAAGTACCGAAAGAAAAGCAGGACCGGCTGGCAGTCATGTACGCGCTGACAGATACCGGCCGCAAGCCTGCAAAGCTTCCTGACATTTTCTACGCTCCGGACTTCGAGTCCGCCTGCGGCGGCCTGTACGCCACCCTCGAAGATTACAGCCGCTTTGCCCGCTGCATGACTCTGGGTGAATGGAACGGCGTGCGTCTCCTGAACGACCGGACGATCCGGCTCATGGCTATGAACCGCCTCCCCGAGGACATTCGGAAAGCAGACTTTGAAAATGCCTATCACGCAGGCTACGGCTACGGCCTGGGACTTCGGACAAGAATGTACCCCGCCGCAGGAAGCAACACCTCCATCGGCGAATTCGGCTGGACCGGCGGCTTCGGCACCTGGGTCCTCATGGATCCCGCAGAAAAGATCACCATCGTCTACTGCCATCAGGCCATGCCAAACCGGGAAGAATACATCCATCCCCGGATCCGGAACATCGTCTACTCAGCACTGTAAGCAGCCAGGGGCAGCCAGGGGGACGGTTCTATTGGCTGCGCGGCCAGGGGGACGGTTCTCCCGGCTCTCCTCATTTCGCGTGAAGCTGCGCTTCGCGCTGCCGGAGGATGACGTCCGGCAGAACTGAGAGCAGATGGTCCACCTGCTCTTTTGTATTATCCCGGCCAAGAGTGATGCGAAGAGCTCCCGCGGCTTGTTTCGCGTCATATCCCATGGCAAGCAGCACGTGGCTGGCTTCACGGGATGAGGCGCTGCAGGCGGAACCGGAACTGACACAGATGCCTTTTTCGTTCAGTGCGTTGACGATATACACGCTGTGGCCGATACCCTCTACCATAAACGAGGCAAAGCCGGGCAGGCGGTTTTCGGGATCGCCGGTCAGTTTCACTCCGGGAATACTGCAGAGGCTTTCGATGATCCGGTTCCGCATTGCAATGAGCCGTCCGGTTTCCTGCGGCATGTCTTCGACCGCCTCCTCCAAGGCTGCTGTCATCCCCACGATCCCGGGAATGTTTTCCGTGCCGGAGCGCTGCTCTTTTTCCTGTCCTCCGCCTGTCAGAAGCGCAGGCAGGTGGTTGGGCAGGCGGCAATAGAGCGCTCCTGTCCCTTTGGGACCGCCGAACTTATGCGCGGATACGGAAAGAAAATCTACGCCGAGCTGATGTACTTTGATCGGGATATGTCCGACTGCCTGTACCGCATCCGTATGAAACCAGATGTGGTGTCTCGCGGCTACTCTGGCCAGGGCTGGAATATCCAGCACTGTTCCGACCACGTTATTCGCAAGCATGATCGTGATCAGGATGGTATCCGGACGGATCACGTTTTCCAGCTGGTCCGGAGTAATATGCCCCTGCGCGTCCGGTGTGAGGCAGGTAACTTCAAAGCCTTCCTCTTCCATCTGACTGAGCGTCCTGAGCACAGCGTTGTGTTCGATGGCGGTTGTAATGATATGCTGGCCTTTTGCGCCTTTCAACTTTAAAGTGCTCCGGATGACCCAGTTATCGCTTTCGGTCCCCCCGGAGGTGAAAAAGATCTCCGAACTAAGCGCGCCGATACACCGGGCAAATCTTTTCCGGCAGCTCTCCAGGATGTTTTTACTGGTTTGTCCGTAATCATATATAGCCGATGGATTGCCGAATTCCTCCCGGAACCAGGGAAGCATGGCAGCAAGTGCCTTTTCTGATACCGGAGTCGTTGCCGCATGATCCATGTATATCCGTTCTGTACGTTCCATAGATTTCCTTTCAAAAGCCGTATTGCCTTATCGAAGTCCAAAAGCTTTGATTATACCGGATTTTCGAGTCCTTCCAGATCTGGTACCTGGTATCTAACGCTTTCTTAATGTGCCATTGACGCCGGAAGAACGCTCTTCGGGCTCATTATACTTGGCTTCTGCATAGATGTCCATGGTAACATTACTGTTCTCCGGTACACACACTGCAAAATCATCTTACCGCGCACAATGCGCATTTCTGCCCGGCTCCGGCTTGATCATTCCATTACAGCTTCGATCTTGCCGGACAAACCATTCTAAGCTTGTGGCTGCAGGCCCGGTTCATACGGCATCTCATAATTATTTGCTTTTCCAGAGAACTATGCTTGTAAGTGCGTTCCTTCTCTGAATTCCCCCTGAATTCACTATTATTGAAGTCTCCCGGGGTTATTTCCACGATATTTCTGCCATTTATCCCCGGGGTATTCATGTTTTTACATTGCTCCGGGGACAAATCATCAAATATCAAATAAATTTGTGCCGAAATACCCCATGGAACCTACAAAATGATAAATCCCCGGGGACCGCTCACGGTACTCAGAATGAGCCAAGAGGAGCCATGAGAACCGTCCCCCTGGCTGCGTCAAAAAGAGGGGCTGCCGCTGATGCGGCAGCCCCGTGTCTTATGATTCGTTGAAAACCGGTGTTTTTATTTACAGGCTCGCAAGATATTTCTTGACTTCGGAAACGCCTGTAAACTTTTTGATCTCTTCACCTTCCTGCACTACGAGGGTCGGTGCCTGGCGGATGCCGTACTTCCTGGCCATATCCGGCTGCTCGTTCGCGTAGATCTTCTCGTAAGGAACGCCCATACGGTCCATCTGTGCCGCTACGATCTTGCAGTTCGGGCAGGTGGTGGTGGCGAAGAGCAGGATGCCGTCTGCTGTCCTGGTCTCAACTGCCGTGGCTGCGGCGGCGGGCGCTGTTTCCGCACCCATGAGGTTCACTGTGGGAACCGCTTCTTTCACAGCGGGCTCTTCTGCCATCTTCACAGGCTCTGCTGCCGCAGGGGCTTTCATCTGTTCCGCGGCTGCTGCCGGGTGCAGGCTGTGACGCTTCGAGATGCGGGCCGCATGCATGTCATAAACCTTACGGTCTTTAAACTCCTGCGCCTTGCCGTCGTTCCAGTTCTGGACCGGACGGTAGTAACCGGTGATGCGGCTGTAGACCTCTGTCGCCTGGCCGCATTCGGGGCACTTATATACTTCGCCGGCCAGATAGCCGTGGGTCCGGCAGACCGAATAGGTCGGGGACATGGTGTAATACGGCAGGCGGTAGTTTTCCGCGATCTTCCGGACCAGGGTCGCTGCTGCTTTCCAGTCAGGCAGTTTCTCGCCAAGGAAGGCATGGAATACTGTGCCGGAGGTGTAAAGGGTCTGAAGTTCATCCTGCACGTCCAGCGCGGAGAAAATATCATCGGTATAACCCACCGGCAGATGGGAAGAATTCGTGTAATACGGTGTGTCATCACAGCTCTTTGCCGCGGTGATGATGCCGGGATACAGCTTCACGTCATGCTTTGCCAGACGGAACGCCGTGGATTCCGCAGGGGTCGCTTCCAGGTTGAAGAGGTCGCCGTACTGCTCCTGGTAATCCGACAGGCGGTCACGCATATGGTTCAGGACGTCAATGGAGAACTTCTGAGTCTTCTCATGCGTCATGTCCGCCCGGAGCCACTTCGCGTTCAGGCCCACTTCATTCATGCCCACAAGGCCGATGGTGGAGAAGTGATTCGCGAAGGTGCCCAGATAACGCTTCGTGTACGGATACAGGCCGTTGTCCAGGAAGCGGGTGATGACCGTACGCTTGATGTCCAGAGAACGGGCCGCGATATCCATCATCTTATCCAGTCTCCGGTAGAACTCTTCCGGATCCTCGGAAAGGTACGCGATCCTGGGCATATTGATGGTCACAACGCCGACAGAACCCGTGGATTCGCCGGAGCCGAAGAAACCACCGGATTTCTTCCGGAGTTCCCGGAGATCCAGACGCAGGCGGCAGCACATGGAACGCACGTCAGAGGGCTCCATATCGGAGTTGATGTAGTTCGAGAAATAAGGCGTGCCGTATTTCGCGGTCATTTCGAACAGAAGCTTGTTGTTTTCTGTCTCGGACCAGTCAAAATCCTTCGTGATGGAATAGGTGGGAATGGGATACTGGAAACCGCGGCCATTGGCATCGCCCTCGATCATGATCTCGATGAAGGCTTTGTTGACCATATCCATCTCTGCCTTGCAGTCCTTGTACTTGAAGTCCAGTTCCTTGCCGCCCACGATGCAGTTCAGCTCTGCCAGGTCATCCGGGACCGTCCAGTCCAGGGTGATATTCGTGAACGGAGACTGGGTGCCCCAGCGGGACGGTGTATTGACGCCGTATACAAAGGACTGGATGCACTGCTTGACTTCTTTATAGGAAAGGTTGTCCACCTTGACAAAAGGCGCAAGGTAGGTGTCAAAGCTGGAGAAAGCCTGCGCTCCTGCCCACTCGTTCTGCATGATGCCGAGGAAGTTGACCATCTGGTTGCAGAGGGTCGAAAGATGGCCTGCCGGAGAAGATGTGATCTTCCCGGGTACGCCGCCCAAGCCCTCCTGGATCAGCTGTTTCAGCGACCAGCCGGCGCAATAGCCGGTGAGCATGGACAGGTCATGGATATGGATGTCCGCGTTGCGGTGCGCGTTGCCGATCTCTTCGTCATAGACCTCTGAAAGCCAGTAGTTGGCAGTGATCGCTCCGGAATTCGAAAGGATCAGGCCGCCCACGGAATAGGTTACGGTGGAATTCTCTTTTACACGCCAGTCGTTGATCTTCAGATAATTATCCACTACGTCCTTGTAGTCCAGAAGCGTATTGGAAAGGTTACGGAATTTTTCACGCTGTTTACGGTAAAGGATATATGCTTTCGCAACTTCATCATAGCCCGCGCGGATCAGGGTGGATTCCACGCTGTCCTGGATCTCCTCTACAGTAATCGTGTCATCCTTGATCTTCGTCTGAAAATCCGCAGTGACCTTCAGGCCAAGGAAATCGATAATATCCGGGTGGTACTGGATATTACAGGCGTCGAAGGCCTTGATGATGGCGTCACGGATCTTTGACAGGTTAAAGTCTACTCTTTTGCCGTCTCTTTTGATTACCTGGTACATATTCTTGCTCCCTTTATATCTTGTATATCATCTGATGGTCTTAGTTGCCGTACTTGATTAATATACCGCACATTTGGTGGCTTGTCAAGATGAAAACACAAGATATTGTGGGTGTGAAAACCATGCAGTTTGTCTATTTTTCCGCACCTAAATCCCGCGAACTTCGGCATTTCCCACATACTTCCGAACGATCTGCTGCATTTCAAGCATTTCCTCTCTGGGTACCGGGTGCATATTTTTTCCGATGAGGTTCCCGCTGTCCTCAAAGTGCTGCAGTACATACCGGTCCGCTCCGCGGATCCATTCGCCGATCTTTTCGATATCCTCTTTCGTATGAAACTCCCGGACGACTGTCGTCCTGAATTCATAGGGTACGCTGCCGTGAAGAAGGAATTCCACAGTCTCGCTGACAGGATCCAGATCGATCTCCGGCCTCCCGGTGGTCTCCCCGTACTTCTCCTTTGAGTTCTTGATATCCACGGCCACATAATCCAGAAGTCCCGCTTCCGCAAGCTCCCGGAGGATCTTCGGGAAAGTGCCGTTGGTATCCAGCTTCACGGAATAGCCCAGCGCCCGCACCTTTTCAATAAAACTCCGGATATCCCGCTGAAGAAGCGGTTCCCCTCCGGTGATAGCCACGCCGTCCAGGATCCCCTGGCGTTTTTTCAGGAATGCCAGGATCTCCTCCTCCGGATACTCTTCCAGTTCTTCCGCTTCCGTCACGAGAAGAGCGTTATGACAGAACGGGCAGCGCAGGTTGCAGCCCCCGGTAAATACTGTACATGCCGTATGCCCCGGAAAATCCAGGAGCGTCAGTTTCTGAAACCCATTGATCTTCATAATGATCCTCTTTACAGTTTCCTGATCCGGCGGATCACCGCCTGATCTTCACAATTACCACGCACTTTTCCACATCCCTTCTATACGCAGTACAGGATGTGAAGGTTCCTGATCTCGCCATCCCGGATCTCATCATTGATTTCATAGGCATATTTTCCGGGATCTTTATCAGTAAATGCTTTAAATATACATTCAATAATATCCAATAGTTCCTGTTCCGTATACCGGAACGCGCCGCCGGAAAGGAGATCTGAAAGAACCGGTTCCTGATCTTTGAAACCGGTATCCCTGAGCGCGCGGAACCGCCACTTGTAATAGGGAAGGTACCGGTTTTCCAGAAGGAAAAACACCTCCAGCGCCTCCTCAACGAATTCGTTCAGGGCAAGCTGAGCCGCGGCGGTCTCCCCGTGCCTGAGACACCGGGCAAGATTATACGTGCCGGCCTGCGCCATCATCAGAAGGTGTCCCGCCAGCCGTTTCTTCCGGATCTCCTCCGGATAACCGGCCAGAGCTTTCCGGACGCGTGTCAGCTCTCCGGAGCCATCGTAAAAGACCTTTCCGTTCGTTACCTCCAGAAGATACTGGGAAGGCAGCCTGAGCCACTGCTCCTTCGAAAGCTGCCCGTCCGGTGAACCCAGCTTCTCCATGAGGAATTCGGACAGCCGGAGAACACCTCTCCGGTTGCCGCCTACAGGGCTCAAAACCGCCCGTTTCACACCCATATACTCCTTTGGAAGAGAATGATAGGCCCGCTCCAGAAGAAAGGCTTCTCTCCGGCTGATGACGTCTTCTCCCGGCAGGAAGATGCAGAAATCCGGAGTATAGTCATGATCCCGGGAAAGCGCGTCATCGTAGCCCAGGCATTCCGACCCTGCCCCAAGAAGGCCCGCGCTGATCCGGTCAATAAGCTCCGGAAAGCGCTCCGTAAGAAGCGCTTCCCCGTACGTATGATAAAAAGATTCCGAAAGTTCCAGTCCGCGCATCTTACGATTCCCTGTGCGCGTATTCCGAACGGATCGCCGCTGCGCGGGTCCTGCAGACCTCCGCGTAATAGAAATGTCCGTAGTAATCAAAGACCGGCGCGCATTTTTCCAGGACAAAGGCGTAATCCGCGTCATGCACGAGCTTTCTGGATTCCAGCAGCTGCTCCGCTTCCGAGACGCAGCGGTCGATCTCCTGGGAGCCTTCCGTACCGTCCCTGAGCTCATAAAGGTCCGCGATATTCAGCCATGTGACTGCCTGTTCCTTTTCTCCCTGGTCCTGCTTTGCCATCACGGCCAGCGCTTTCTGGAAATCCTTAAGAGCGCCGCTGTAGTCTCCTACGTCGGACCTGGAAAGGGCCATATTATTGAATAATCCGCCAAGCCTCGAGTCATCCTGGGGAAGCGCTTTTTCATAGATCCGGCTGGCCATCTCAAACAGCGGCACCGCGTCCGCGGGGCGGTCCGCCGCGGTCAGCACCGTTCCCGCATTGATCAGGCAGGTCGCCACACCTACGGGATCTCCCGCGATCGCCGGGTCTTCCGCAAGCTTCAGCGCTTCTTCAGAAGCTCTGATGGCCTCCTCCGTTTTTCCGCACTTTCTGAGGACCCCCATCAGCTCATTCAGAAGCGTGAAATTACCCCGCCGGTCTCCGATCGCATTTGCTTCCCTGATCCAGTATCCGAGAAGATTCTCCGCTCCCTCATAATCATTTACGGCAAGGAAACTGTCTTCCTTTTCCAGCACGCGCCGGACCGGCACCGTTTCCCGGGGCTGTCCGGTATACTGGGAAAAATCAAACGGGCACGCGGGATCCGTATAATCGTTCTTCTCCATTTTCTCCATTGAAGGACCTCCTTTGATTCCGGCAGTTCTGCCGGGCAATTACGACTTGCGGCAGTCTGCCGCGGGGCGCTGCCGAAAACACTTGTCAATCCTGATTCTGACATATATAATGAGATTTATCTTGAAAGGAGTACTGCATGATCGCAACACTCGATATTACAAACAGTTATATCAGCATCGGCTGTATGGAACGCGGCCGGGAGATCTTTCTGGAGCGGATCAGCACAAATCTGAAAAAGACAGATCTGGAATACGCGGTCGATCTTCTGCAGACCTTCGCGATCCACCGGATGGAGATCTCAGACATCGAAGGCTGTGTCCTTTCCTGTGTCGTACCTGCGCTGACCGCTGTCATCTCCGCTTCCGTCCTCCGCGTATTCGGAACGGAACCTTACATTGTTTCGGCGGAGAATCAGGACCTGGTCCCGGTACGGCTGGAACAGCCGTCACAGCTGGGCAGCAATCTGCTCGCGGATGCTGCAGGCGCGCTTCTTCTCTGCCCGCCGCCGGTCATTTTCGCGGATTTCGGCACTGCCACAAGCTTCGGTATCATCGGGCCCGACGGCTCATACCGCGGCGGTGTGATCCTGCCGGGGGTCCACAGCGCGCTGAACGCGCTTCTGGGCAGCACCGCGCAGATCCCGAACGTCCGTCCGGACGCTTTTCCAACCTCACTCGGCCGGGATTCCCAGGAATCGCTGACCGGAGGCATGATCTACGGAAACGCCGGCATGGCTGACCGGATCATCGAACTCTGCGAAGAAGAGCTCGGTGAAAAGACCCGGAGGATCATGACCGGAAGGCACGCGTCCCTGATCGTTCCGTATATGAAGCATGAAGTGATCTTCGATGAATATCTGGCGCTGAAGGGCCTCTCCAGACTCTGGTACGCACGGAAGGGAGGCCGCTGATGATCCTGACTGTTGATATCGGAAACAGCAACGTTTGTTTCTCTGTCCACGCGGATACACCGGAACCGCTTTTTCTGGAACGGATCCATACCGACCGCACCCGGACCGCTATTGAATACGCGGTCACTGTCCGCACCATCCTGAAGCTTCATCATATTGACGAAACTGATATCCGGGGCTGCGTCCTTTCCAGCGTGGTTCCCCAGGTCACGTCCCATATCATGGAAGCTCTGGCTTCTCTTCTGGATTTTCGCGCCATACAGGTGCACTGCGGGCTGGATCTCGGTTTTACCATTGATACCAAGGATCCTTCAGAGGTCGGAACAGACATCCTCTGTGACGCCGCAGGCGCGCTCCTTGCGTCTGACGGCCCCCTCATCAATATCGATATGGGGACCGCTACCGTGACCTCCATGATCGACAGCAGCCGGGTACTTCGCGGAGTCCTGATCTGCCCGGGAGTGCGCACCTCTCTGAATTCACTTTCAGAGAACACCTCCGCCCTTCCGGACATCGGCCTGGACGCGCCGGAGCATGCCATCGGCACAAATACCGTGGACGCCATGAGAAGCGGCATCATTTTCGGGACCGCCGGCATGCTGGACAGGATCATCCAGGAGATCGAACAGGATACAGGCACGCCCTGCCGCGTCTTTGCCACCGGTGGCTGCAGTCCCTTTATCACGCCTTTTATCCGGCACAGCATCACCCGGGATCCGGCGCTCCTTATGAAGGGCCTGTACAGCATCGGACTGAGAAACCTGTAGGAATTATTTTTTGTTTTTTCTTTTCTTTTCCTTCGGTATCGGAATACCGTAAATTTTATATGCCGCGGCCGCAAAGCCGATCAGAAGGACCGGCACGATTTTTTCCTTGACAAACTTGAAGACTTTTGTTCCCGTAAGGACACGGCGGATCAGCTTCTTCAGTTTACCGATTCTGGATCGATCGTGCCGTTCCTTTGCTGTTTTTATTTTGTTCTGCTGGACCAGTTTATCGATCTTCGCCAGCCGTTTCAGTTCTTTTTTGCTCTTTTTCATACCGGATCTCACTTTCTTCCGATTTGATCAAATAAACGGTGCAGCGCCCAAAGCACCAGGCAGATCAGCAGCACCGCCGCAAACATCACAAGCGTCGAAGTATACCAGTCGCGGTTGCGGACCAGGCGATATACGTCCTGCCATCCGCCGCGATCTTTAGGTACCGCAAGAACCATATAGAAATAGACTGCGCCATACGCAGCCACAGGAACCACCGGAAGGAAAATACTCCACAGTTTCAGCGGCGCGCCATGTTCAAACACGACAAAGGAAAGCGCAGCAGCCACAGGCGTCAGAAGATGCATGAACAGCTCTTTTCCGTGGATCAGATTCGCGAAGCCTCCCAGCATACCCGAAAGATAAAACACACAGGTCAGGCAGGTCAGCGCCACCGTAACCGTCCCCATGAACTTAAACAGCAGGATCCATTTCGGAAGCAGTCCGCCGCCCTTCGCCAGCATCCGAAGCTCCATGACGATCATCAAAAGCGAGGCCAGCGCGCAGAAAACATTGGAGTCCACAGTAAAATACCGGAAGGCATAACGGCCATTCGCGGTAAAGTCTCGTGAAGCCGGATCATAAAAACACAAAAAGACCGAATATGCTGTAAACACAACGATCAGGGCATTCAGGACAAGTGAACATGCCAGACGGACCTGATGCCCGCTGCCTGTGTTCTTTTTACGTCTGCTGCTGCTATTCCGCTTCATGCCTCGCCTCCTCGTAGCTGCCGGAACGAAGATCCTTTTGATCCCGGCCTCCTGATATCATAAATGCCCTGCGCCGGAGTTTAAAATTCCGCATTCCGCCGGGCAGATCTATTATATCATTATTTTCCGTAAAAGAAAACCTCCTGCAGCAGGAATCTCTGTCCTGCTGCAGGAGGTTTTTACTTATGCTGAGACGTGGGTCCGCATTACGCGTTCCGCCTCATAAGGCATTACTTTCTGATGAATTATTCACCACGTACTGCCTTGATGGAATCACACCAATCCTGGGTGATCTGCATATCCCACTCAACCAGCTCATCATAGCCGAAGTCCTTGATCTGAGTCTTCATATCGTCCCAGATCTTCTGGAATTCTTCTTCAGACTCAGCGTAGATCATCTGCCAGCCTGCTGCTGCCGTCATGGTCTTCAGCTGTCCGCGGATGTTCGCGATATCAGAGGAATCTGCCGGTGCGGTGTAGGTCGTGCCAACCACAACACCCAGCTGATCCGTGCTCTTCAGGTAATCCAGAGGAGCATAGTAGCCATAGGTCTCTTCCCACTGATTCGTGTAGTCATTACGGCCTTCGCTCAGAACGCTCTGCCACAGAGAAGAGGTTACGGGCTCGCCGCCGATCAGGCTGTTCGCGTCATCAGAATGGACCAGCGGATAGTTGATCTTGCATGCGCCGTCGTTCCAGTTGCCGCCGCCCATCTCTTCCGGAGCGACCTTATCGGAATCTGTGTTCAGACCGAACTCTGTAAGGACCGGATGTCCGTCAACGAGTTCATAGGTAACGCCTTCTACCTGGCTGTTGAAAAGAAGTGTGCCTTCTTCAGAACCATACCAGTCAAGGAACTCCATCAGACGCTCAGGATACTTCGCGCCTACGCCGATAGCGAACGCGTTGTCCTTCTGGCCGTACTTGTTGTAACCATTGATCGCGTAGGTCGTGCCGTTGACCGGAACAAGGCCGAAGCCATAGTCGTTCTCCGGATCAAAACCGGCGTTCCACATATTGTTTCCAAGATATGTCCACCAGCTGAAGAAGGATCTGCCTTCCTTAACCTTCGTAGCAAGCTCGTCAAAGGTCTGCGTAGCGGAGTCCGGATCAATGTAGCCGTTGCGGTACATTTCGTTGTACTTCTTCAGATACTGATAGTACAGGCTGTCATCATCCAGCATGTTGACGATTTCAGAGCCGTCCCACTTCATCCAAAGATAGCCAACTGTCGGATAGTAACCGTAGGTCCACATCCACTCACGTGCCGGACGAACGGTATTGCCGTCCCAGTCAGGGAACAGAGCAAGTGCATAGCACTTGTCGCCGTTCTTATTGGTCGGGAAGTCATCCTGCATCTTCATAAGAAGGTCAAGGAGTTCTTCGTGAGAATTGATCTCCGGCATACCCTCAGCAACATATGCGTCCCAGCGGACGTTCGTGCCCTTATCCAGGTTCACGCCACGGCCGGAGGGCTGGTCATCGGGGTTGTTGGAGACCCAGCCGGGAATCGCGTATACTTCCTCGGAGCCCATTGCTTCACGGAATGCTTCATAAGCGGTTTCCAGCTTAAGAAGGTTCGGGCAGTTCGGGAGATACGGAGACATGCTGGCAAGAAGGCCAACGTTGTAGCAGTCGATCATTCTGGTCTTAACCTGTACGATCAGGTCGCCCAGATTTCCTGCCGCAGTTCTCGTGGTATACAGCTGGTCGCCGGTACCTGCGATATTCGGGCAGATCAGGTTGAACTTCAGGTTGAACTTATCCTCAACGATCTTCGCGTACCAGCCGGTCATTTCGCCCATGTAGTTCGCGTAGCTGTCATAGAATTCAACTTCGTAAAGCTCATCGCTGCCGGCTTCTTCCGGAGCTGCTTCTTCGCCTTCTGCTGCGGGTTCTGCTTCAGCTGCTTCTTCGCCTTCTGCTGCGGGCTGGTTATCAACGGACGGTGTCACGTTCACGTTACAGCCAACCAGGCCGAGAACCATTGCCGCTGCAATAAGAATGGCAAACAGTTTCTTTAACATTTGCTACCTCCTGTTTTGATTATTTATACCTGCTGCAAAAACAGCAAATATTTTGGAATATTCATATTATACAGGAAATCTCTACCAGAAATCAAGTAAATATCCTGTAAATATCCTGCACATTTATATCCGATTTTACCGCCGTTTTCTCCTGATCCGGAGGTACAGGCCGATACCCAGGTATAAAATGGGGAGAACACCGATGATCAGGACTGACAGTACTGTCGCAGTCCGGCTGTCGATCCTGAGATGATCCTCCGTAAGGTTCTTGGACCTTACGGCGATGACGCTCTCATCCTGCCCGCAGAGCCAGTCCACGGCGTTCAGGAACAGCTCCTCATTCGCGCCGGAAGACATCTCATTCACAGATTCGTTCGTGATATGGGCTGTCGGGATCCACACAGCGCGCGAAATACTGTTGTTCTCCGTTTCTTCCTCAAAAGCCATGCCAAGGAAGAATGGTCCGTCGATATCCCCTTCCTCTTTCTGGAAGCTGCTGCCGCTGCCTGAGAGTTTGGCATAGGAGGATTCCGACGTAATGAACAGCGGGACCGCGGTCACCGATGCCGGCTGTTCTCCGTAAAAGCGGAGTCCCTGAGCGATCGGGATCACGACCTGCAGCCCGTTTTTCTGAAGCGGCGCCGTGATGGAATGCGATACCGTCGCAGGCATTTCCGGGATCAGGTAATACTTCATGTCCAGAACATAATATCTGTCATCATCTTCAAATACGATCCCGTCGCAGGCCCGGACTCCGTACCGCTCTGTGAGAAGATCGAAATTCGCGAGGCGCGCGGATTTCGGCGGCTGGGATACCAGGAGCATGCTGCCGCCCCGGTCCAGATACGCGTTCAGCACTTCCAGTTCCGCTTCCGAAAGATCTGAGATCGGCGCGTTCAGGAGGATCAGAGAAGCGTCTTCCGGAATTTCAGAGACCTCGGCAAGAGACAACGTATCCATGACGATATTCTCTTTCGTGACCGCGCTCTTGTAACTCTCGGGGAGTTCCGTTTCCCCATGGCCTCTGATGCTGTATAAATGATAAGAGACGCCTTTATCCACGTAATTGATCGCAGACGCAATGACGGACTCGCCCACGAACCGGATATTTACCGAAGTGCCGCGTCCCGCGATGGACGTATTATCGTATTCATACAGCTGATAATAATCCAGATACTTCGAACGTTCTCCGTTATCCAGGATCAGGCTGTTGTTGCTGTAGTTATCAGTATAATTCCCGACAAAGGTGGGGGAATCCTGCGGATCGATCTTCGTGATCCGGATCTTGTCCGTGATGGACTGATACCTTTCAAAAAGCAGCTGGAAGGTGCTGTTTTCGTTCCCTGACTCCACGAGCCAGTAGATGTCCATGTCTGAGTCCAGGTTCTCCAGGATCGACCTTGTCTGCTCTGAGATCTCGAACATCCCGCTCGGCGTCATGTCGAACTTCGTACGTTTGGGGTCGATCTTCCCGAAAAGAAAATTGATCAGGATCAGGACCAGCAATATGCCCGCGATGATACATGCGCTTACTGCGCTTCTTCCCAGTTTTCTCTTATTCATTCCGCCCACCTCTGTTTCTCCATGGAAAGAACGCTCAGAGCCAGAAAGAACACGATGACGCTGACGTAATACAGGATGCCGGTCAGGTCGAACATGCCGTCCACGAAGGCATCATACCGTTTGAACAGTGACAGGCTTTCCAGGAGCTTACCGAAGAGCCCCTCGAACAGGCTTTTCTTCACGAAGAAAAGCACCAGAAGCGCCAGTTCCATCATGCCGCAGATGATCCCGGATACCAGAAGATTCTTGGTCAGCAGATAAAGAAGCGCCGCGACTGCCGCCGCCAGGATCACGAGAGCGATCAGAGAGGCATAGGGCTGAGACGAAACGAAGCTGCTGAGGCTGGCCATGTAGTAATTCACCAGCATGACGACGAAACAGGTACCGGCAGCCACCGCCTGGCTGCTCGTCAGAGAAGAGATAAACATCCCGATGGCGATCAGCGAAGCGCCCAGAAAGAAAAATCCGGTAAGAGCGCCCAGGGAAACCAGGAGATATCCGTGCCCGAAGGCCGTCAGCATCAGCGGATACAGCCCGATGATCATCAGCGGGATCAGAAACATTACAAGCATGGCAATGTATTTTCCCAGGATCACCTTTGTCATGGACGTGGGCAGCGAATACAGCAGAGTATCTGTCCGCTGGGAGCGTTCCTCCGCCAGCACCCGCATGGTCAGAATGGGGACCGCGATCAGGAAGATGAAGGATATTCCCTGGAGCACAAGCTCAAAATTCATACTTCCCGCCATCAGGTTATTGACAGAAGTATAGATCCCCGCGAAAAGCAGAAGAAAAGCGCCGAAGACATAGGCCGGGATATTCGTAAAATATGACAGAAGTTCATATTTGACCACAGACTTCATTTCCGGCTTCCTCCTTTCGCGAGATTTCTGATCAGCCGGCGTCCTGCTCCCTGGTCATTGGAAACATTGTCGGTCATCTCGATATACAGATCCTCCAGGCTGGCCTGCCGGACCGTCATTTCAACGATGGGCTTCCTGATATCGCTGAACGCGAAGAACAGGCGGCTGCATACCTCCTCCTGATCCACCGCGCCGGAATTAAAACTCACCTGGCACTTTCCGGATCCGAAGGGACGGATCTTCAGCTTGCTTGCATGTTCTATCTGGGAAAGGATACCGCGCACCTCCGTTTCGGATGCCAGCGCGGTAAAACTGATCAGTGTCGCGTCCGCGTATTTCTTTGCCAGATTTTCCGGAGTATCAAATTCCAGAAGCTTTCCGCCGGAGATCACCAGGATGCGCTTGCAGGTCGCTTCCACTTCAGACAGGATATGGCTGGAAAAGATAACGATCCTTTCCTTTCCGAGATCCCGCATCAGTCCCCGGATCTCAATGATCTCCCTGGGATCCAGGCCCACGGTAGGTTCATCCAGGACGATAATGGACGGATTCCCGATCATGGCCTGGGCCAGACCTACACGCTGCTTATATCCCTTGCTGAGATTTCCGCAAAGTCTCCGCGCCACCTCCGTGATCCGCGTTGCTTCCATGGCGTGTTCGATCTGTTCCTTCGCGTCCTGTCTGGAAAGGCCCTTATTCATAGCAACAAAACCGAGTGCCTCTTCCGGCGTTCTGTCAGGATATAACGGCGGGATCTCCGGAAGATAACCGATCAGCTTCTTCGCTTCCGCAGCTTCGCTGACGATGTCATGTCCGTTGATCCGTACGCTTCCCTCCGTCGCGGAAAGGCATCCGGTCATGATGTTCATTATCGTAGATTTACCGGCGCCGTTCGGACCCAGAAGTCCGAACACGCCGGTATCGCTGATCGTGAACGAAACGTCAGAAACCGCTGTATGGTTTCCGTACCGTTTCGTAATATTCAATGCTTCGATCATAAGATCATTATCCCTTTACCGCACCGATCATGATGCCCTTGACAAAGAACCTCTGGAAGATCGGGTATACGAACAGCACCGGCAGCACTACCACCA
>CADCQD010000351.1 GCA_902803485.1 uncultured Eubacteriales bacterium
GGAAGGCGTGCCGCTTAGTGAATACTTCTACAATACCGGCAAAGCTCTGGGAGCGATCCACAGGCTGTCCAAAGCATATGTGCCGGTCCATCGCCGCCCGGAGTATTTCGACAAGTACAACATGGCATACCTGGACCGCCTGATCCCGGACGAATACGGCGAATTGAAGGCAGCCGTCGCCAGACGCCTGGATACGTTTCATGCGCTCCCTGTGGACAGAAACTGCTATGGCCTGGTTCACTTTGATTTCAGCGACGGCAACTACCATATCGATATGGATACGGGTGCGATTACAGTATTTGATTTTGACAACTGCATGAACTGCTGGTATATGTTCGATCTCGCCAATCTCTGGCTCCACAATGAAGGCTGGGCGCGGCAGGAAACCGACCCGGGCAGGCGCTTTTCTCTGATGCGGCAATGTTTTGATCTTCAATTAGCGGGGTACAAAACTGAGACGGATCTTCCGGAGGAAATGCTGAATAAGCTGCCGCTGTTCATTGACATGGTGCTGATTGAAAATATCGTGGATGAACTGGAATGCTGCGTCCGGGAAGAGGAGGCGCCGGATTGGGAAGACATCGAAGACGCAGCAGAATGCCTGATCAGCGGCATCCCCTATGCGGGATTTGGAGATGAAACTTTATGATAATGAGCGCAGCATAAATTTCTGGAGATGGAGAACGCATATGAAGGTGAATGAACGATATTTGATGACGCAGGAAGAGGGGACTGCCTGGCATGAACTGAAAGCTTCGCTCGGGCCGATCTATCCGGGATATGAAAGCTTTGATCCCTTTATGCGCTGGGTGAAGGACCAGCTGGAGGGATATGGCTGTAAAGACACCCGGGAACATCACTGGACGCATGAGAGTTACCGCGTCGATGACTGGCCGGATCATGGATCCGGAGCCCTGGGCCTGTCCATCGAGGGTAAAGAGATCCCGGTGGGCACCTTCCTGATGCTTTCGCGATCTACCGGTGAAGAGGGACTGGCTGCGCCGATGATCTATTATGATATTGCGGAAGGAACACCGGAAGCGGGCGCGTTTGCCGGAAAAATCGTGGTCATGGATGAGCCGGAAATGCCGGATCCACCGTACGATGAGCGCTTTCTGGAAAGCTATGTGGTGACGGATACGAATTACCGCTCAGATCCGGAACCCCCTGCGGAACTGTTTGAGAGAGTAGATCCAGAAGTCAGTAATTCCTGGAATACCCGATGGTCCTTCGCGTCCTGGAGTAATGTGATCATGCCGATGGCGATGGAAGGACAGGCCGCCGGCCTTCTTGTGATCAGCAGACTGACCTATGGCGCGCTCCGCGGGCTCTATGACCGGCAGCGTACACGCCCGATGCCGTCCCTGGTACTGGACCGGGTGAATGGAATATGCGTGCGGGAAGCAGCGAAAGCAGGAAAGACGGCGCGGATGACCCTGATCAGCCGGTTCTTTCCTGCGGATGCCTGGAATTTTGTGACTTTCCTTCCGGGATGTGATTATGGTACAGAGCGGGATGAGTACATTACGATTAATGTGCATACAGACGCCATGAGCCTGACGCAGGACAATGGCGCCTTGGGAGCGCTGGGCATTGCCCGGTATTTTTCTCACATTCCGCAGGAAGAACGGAAAAAAACACTGCTGTTCTGTATTGATTCCCGGCATTTCATTGAAGGTTTTGAAGGAGGGAATATCGACCATGATCCGTACCGGGTATGGCCGGAGCTTGTTCCGAAAGTGACTGTAACGGTAGGTCTCGAACATATGGGAGAAATGGAGGGCGCGGAGGATTACGCGCGAAATACCATGGTTCCGACCGGCCGCCCGGAGTTTTCCTTCATGAAGGCTGACGACAATGATTTTTGCGCCAGGATCCTCACGGAAGCTGCAATAGATTCCGGCCTGGAGCGGGCAGATATCAAGATCGACGGCCGGCCCGGGATCCACGGAAAATACAAAGGCTGGGTCAGGGCGATCCAGGCATCCTGCCACAACCTGGGCGTCTGCGTCATCGGGGAAGCCGGTAACTGGTGCGGCGCGCATACGCAGACTTTTTCGGGAATGCGGTACTTCGGTCCGAAGAAATTCCGTGACGAGGTGCATACCTGGACGCAGGTCGTGCTGAATATGATGAATACCGACTCAGCAGTGTACGATATCTGCTGGTCGAAACTGAATACTGCGGTCAGGACCGCGGCAGCTGCGGGAGAGATCAGTGAAGCCGCAAAAGAAGGGCTGCTTAAGCTCATCGCGGAGATCTTCCGGGAAGCAGAAGACGGAGAATATGAAAAAGCGCTCTTCCGGCTGGAGAAGGAAGCGGCGGAGGCTGCGCGGGGAATCGAAGACGTGGCCCGGGCCATAGAAGACGTTGCAGCATGCCTGAGGACCCGTACGGTCTCTTAAGGACTAACCCGGGCGCAGCCACACAAGCAGGAATACAAACGAATATACATGAAAGCCATTCGCGGAGGGAAATGTTTCCCGCCGCGAATTTTATGTTTCTCAGATATGAAAAATCTTTTTTAAAAATTAATGATTCTTCAATTTTCATTCAATCATTCCCGGTTATCCTTGTGTCATCAAAAGACAGGAGGCGAAACAAATGGCAATTACAGTGATGCAGCGTTATGAGATGAAATATCTGATGAACGCAAGACAGACAAAAGATCTCCGCCAAAAGCTTGAAGGATATATGCAGATCGATGAGTATGGACTGACGTCGATCGCGTCACTATATTATGACACACCTGATACACGGTTGATTCGTGAAAGTCTTGAAGGGCAGGAATTTAAAGAAAAACTTCGTCTGCGTTCCTACGGGCTCGCAACCGGCGAGTCCCCGGTCTATCTGGAGCTGAAGCGCAAATATGACGGCATCGTATATAAACGCCGGGTACAGTCCACATTACCAGATGTAGACGGTTTCTTCTCCGGGCATGACACCCTGGGGAACGGGCAGATCCAGAAGGAGCTCTCATACTTCCGCGACCATTACAAGATGCTGGCGCCCACATGCCTCATCATCTATGACCGGGTGGCATATTTCGAACCGGGCGGCGATCTGCGGCTGACGATCGACTACAAACCGCGCTATCGGATGAAAGATCTGTCACTGACGAGATCAATGGACGGGATCCCGCTGTTAGATGCCGGCTGGAGCATTCTGGAGATCAAGGTACAGGGCGCAATGCCTCTGTGGCTATCCTCCATTCTCACCAATGCCGGAATTTTCAAGAGCAGCTTTTCAAAGTACGGAGAGGCATACCGTCGGGAATTAATGAAACAGAAAGAAAAAACGATCCAATACACAGCGCCGAAATACTTCGGCGTCGCATGAAAGGAGGAAAATTACAATATGTTTGATTCTATTTATTCAGCAATAGTCACCCCGGCCCAGTTTTTCCTGATGGCGGCTGCGGCACTTGCTTCCGGCTTTGCCTTTTCCTGGATCATGAGTTTTCGTGTCCGCTCTTCAAAGCGGTTTTTCATCGTCAATGCACTGATCCCCTTCGTTGTCGGCGCAGTGATCACCTTCGTCAACGGCAACATCGGCGCCGGGGTCGCCATCGGCGGCGCGTTCGGGCTGATCCGTTTCCGCTCCGCCCAGGGCAGCGCAGACGAGATCACCGCCATTCTGGCAGCCATGGGATCCGGTATCGCCTTCGGCATGGGCTATATCGCGTACGGTGTGATCATACTTCTTGCCATGGCAGTCCTGTTCCTGATCCTCAGCGATATTCATGTATTCGAGCATAAGAGCATGGCGGAAGACCTGCTTCTTCGGATCAC
>CADCQD010000352.1 GCA_902803485.1 uncultured Eubacteriales bacterium
CGTAACCCGGGTGGTTGTTGTCATCGCCGTACATGGTCGGTACATGGTCCGGACGCATTACGCCGTCAAAACCGACTTCATAATATGCCTTCATGCAGGCATACATATCTGTCTGTCCGTCATGATGCCAGGCCTCGCGGAAATGATTCTTATCGCCCACGATATCGCGGAAATGAGCGAAATGCAGGGTGCCGTTCGCAGAGAATCTGCGGATGCAGGCAGGAATATCCTCGCCCATTGCCGCAAAGTTGCCCTGGCAGAGGCAGATGCCGTTGTATTCGGACTGAACGATCTGTGTGACTTCGTACATCGCGTCCGCGGAAGTCAGGATCCGGTCCAGGCCGCCCAGATGGTCAATGGGCGGATCATCCGGGTGGATCGCCAGCTTCACGCCGGTCTTTTCCGCTACCGGAACGACCTTCTTCAGGAAATACTCCAGATTGCACCAGAGCTGATCTTTGCTGATGGTCACGCCGCTCATGGGAGGCATATCCTTGACGGCGTCAATATCAAATTCACTCACCAGGGCGCCGCCCGCCAGTTCTACATTCGTGGAAGTACGGAACCAGCCCCAGACCGGCATCCAGTTATAGCAGACACAGCCCACGCCCAGACGTCCCAGGTTCTCCAGAAGCGTGCAGAAATGCGCGATCTCTTCATCACGATTCTCTTTGCCGAGCTTTACGCCGTCGATGAATCCGATGCCCTCCAGCACGGACCATTCCATCCCGGCATCCTTTACCTCCTGCGCCTTTTCCCGAAGCACGCCGTAATCCCAGACGTGGGAATAGGGCTGGTACTTTCTGGGATCCGGTCCGGTCACCGCGTACTTTACTCCCAGCTGCTGCGCGTAATGTTTAAGCGGCTCATTAAAAATATACGCTACTTTCATTGACATATTCTGTCTCCTCCTTTTGCATAATAAGAGGCCTCAGATACACATGAGTGTTTCTTTGGCCTCCTGATTATATGTTACTGCCGGCATCGTTCCCGCCGGAATAGGTTCATTCTCAGTCAGCCGCTGCAGTTCTTGTCAGGAATTACCGTCTTCCGTAAATTCCTGCGTTTCATAAGAGTCCGTATCTTCAGAGGCTGAAGGCTCGTCCGTGCTGTCCGCGCCGGACCCCTCCGGATCCGAAGAGGAAGCATCCGCCCCATCCGTCTCTTCCGGGACCGTTTCAGACGCGTTCGTACTGCCGCCGTCGTAATCCTGGATATCCGTATCCGTGCTGTCCGGTTCCTTTTCTCCGCTCAGCATCGAGATCAGATACTTCAGGTCCTCATTGGAATCACAGGCTTCCTTCAGTTCGGTTTCCACCTGTTTCTTCAGTCCCGCTACGATCTCTGACTGTTCCGTCTGCTCCAGATAACTCTGGAACTCACCGCTGACTTCTTTGTCGTAAATGTAATAATACCCGTCCTCATCTTTCACCACGATGTAGCGGTTTAAGGCCGGAGCGCCGGTATTGATACCGTTGAAAAAAATATCATACTTCACATACACCACAAAATAATTGTCTGTGATGCCGGGCATGACATATGTTCTGAAATTATCATAACGGGAAACGAACTGGGTCTCATCCACAAGATCCGCCTCGTTATAGGGCGTATCCGTATCCACGATGTTATTCAGTTCTTCCGCGTCATCTTTACTCTTTGCTTCATAATACCGGTCGATCAGCTTGTCCACATTTACCTGATCCACCGCGGCGATCATGGATTCCGTGCTTTCGACTTCCATTACCGGATCCTGATCCAGGTCAATGATCCCCTGATCTTCATCGGAGCCGTCCTGATCCGAAACTGCCTGCGCGTCCGCGTCTGTTTCCGAGGGAACGATCCTGCTCTTTCCCGAGAAATAGATCACGCCCGCGACGATCAGCGCGCCTATGATCAATACTGCCGCGTAAGGGATCAGTCTCCGCAGCATGATCTGAGTTTTACGTGTCATTCAAAACCTCACCAGAAATGTAACATAGGTTTGTATTCAAGCAAACGGCACACATCATATGCCGTAAAATACGCAAGCGCGTAATCAGAATAAACCTTTATAATTCTACTACCTGCGCGTATTTTTGTCAACCGATGAGGTTTTACGCCAGTTCCACACGGTCCTTTTCCAGAGAATACCGGTAGACCTGTTCCGAAAGGATATCCTCCGGCCTCAGTTCACTTAAGTTCACGTCCCTGATAAAGGCGCGGAGCGAGTCCAGGTCATGCTCTCCCGTATCCTGCATCAGGATCACTTCATGGACGCTGGAAGGAAGGATCAGAAGGTCGCTGCCCAGACTGCGCGCCAGCTGCTTCATCTTCTCGGAATACAGGACCGCGGTCGCGCCATAATGATGCTGTGTATTTGTCAGAATATAGATCCGGGCGTCCGGGGGGCCCGGATGCGCGGGATCAACTTCTGAGCTGCTTCCAGGGTCCGTCACCATATGATCCAGATTTCTGATCCGTTCATTCAGAAATAACGCGGAGTTTTCCCGGGCCCTTCGGAGCAGTTCTCCTTCCGGAAGTCCCAGCTCCTGATATAATTCCCGCGTAATGACCGCGGAGGCGAATGTATCCTCACTGTCCTTTACGAGAATGCAGAGGAGCACGGCAAGATCCAGAAAGTCACAGGACCATGCTGCATTCAGGCATTCCGCGTTTCTTTCTTTTCCGATCAGGCGGAGGACTACATGGCTGAGTACATAATCCGGATCCTCCAGATACCTGAGGTCTACCTCCGGAGGAATGGGAAAATGAAGGATCCGCCACGCGGCTTCCGTTACTTCTTCCATGGACGCGCCGCGGGTATACGCATAGTACAGCTGGTCCGGATACGCAATGGGTGAAACTCTCTGTTCCTGTTCATTTTCGTCCATTAGCACAAGCCCGATCCGGTCTGTGGAATTGTTTTTCGGGATCATATGGATCTGTACGGTGACTCCGGGGGATGTAAGTGAGTTCAGGCGGCTGACAAGAGTTGACTGAAATTCAGAATAATTCATAGAAATGCCTTTCCGATCGGGCATCTCCGGCCGCAGAAGGCACGGATGCCGCAGTCTGATGATAAGATATGTTCAGTATGCGGAAGGCATATATAAATGGGAAATGCGTCTGAGAGGAATCGAACCTCCGCACCCGGCTCCGGAGGCCGGTGCTCTATCCACTGAGCTACA
>CADCQD010000353.1 GCA_902803485.1 uncultured Eubacteriales bacterium
CGCCGGCTTTGTTGGCCCAGGCTTCCGGATAAAATCTGTAGTAATCATACTGCCGGTTTTCGCGGAAATGCCGGAAGAACGGCAGGTTTGCCCAGAAAAAGGACGGGATGCCGATCACAAAAAGGAAAAGCGGGCCCAGGATCACGGACTGGATCGTGTGTCCGTACTCGTGGGCGCGGATATACGCTTCGGTTTCCGGTCCCCGGCCCCGGTGGCCGTAGAAGATAAACATAGCGAGTCCCATGCTGCCCCTGAATCTCCAGTCTGTCATGACCGCGTTCCGGTATTTTCCATGAATTCCGCCCCGGTTCCTCAGCCGTACGATCCCGGTGAGGATCAGGCCCAGCAGGTTCTGGGGAAGGCCCCAGGTCCACTGAAGGAGATAATACAGGACCTTCAGCATTTTCATTTTTCTCATGCGCCGGCTGCCTCCTTGCCATCCAGCAGGCGATGCATCACTTCATTCCCGCCCTTCCCGAAATAATCGTGAAGCGTACAGTACTCATGATACAGGCGGTCATAAACAGCGCCGGCTTCCGGATCCGGTTCATAGATACGGATGTTTTTGTCTCCCATGGCGGAAATGGCCGCTTCCGGATCATCATACCCGCCGTTTCCGGATCCCGCCGCCATCGCGGCGTAGATGGCGGAGCCCAGCGCGGATCCGTGTGGGACGCTTCCGGCATAGACCGGCATTTTCAGAATGTCCGCGTAGATCTGCATAAACAGCGGATTTTTTCCGACGATGCCTCCCAGTGCCCGTACCTTTTTCACTTCTACGCCTGACGCCGTAAATTCATCCAGGATCTTCCGCATACCAAAGGCGCTGCTCTCCAGAAGCGCGCGGTACACTTCCCAGGGCCTGGTGGAAAGCCGGAGGCCGAGGATCATGCCGGACAGCGCGGAATCCGCGAGGCAGGAACGATTGCCGTTCCACCAGTCCAGGGCCAGAAGGCCGCTTTCACCGGGTGCAAGCTCCTTTGCGCGCGCCGTCAGCACCTCATGGACAGAACAATGCTTTTCTTCCGCTTCCTGAAGGACTTCCGCGCTCACAGCATTCTCCGAAGCCCAGGAGAACATATCTCCCACCGCGCTCTGCCCGGCTTCGTACGCATAGAGTCCCGGAAGCACCGCGTCTTTGACACAGCCGGAGATCCCCGGTACCGGAAGAGCTTTTTCAGATAAGAGCACCATGCAGCAGGAGGTCCCCAGGATCAGAAGCGCTTCGCCGGGTCCTGTGATCCCCGCGGCAGGTACCGTGACATGCGCGTCGATCAGTGAGGATCCCACGGCGGTGCCCGGAAGCAGTCCCAGCTGCCTTGCGGCTTCTTCTGTCAGGCCGCCGGCCTTCCTGCCCGCCGGTATCATCCTCCCCTGGAGTTTTGATAATACATCAGAAAAGCCGGGCGATACCGCCTCCAGATATTCCGCGGACGGACCGCCGTCTTCCGGACTGTACAGCATTTTATAGCCGGCATGGGAGATCCCCCGGGTCACCTGCCCTGTCAGCTTCTCCACCAGCCAGTCCGCCATTTCCGTAAACCGTTCCGTCTCCCGGTAGACCTCCGGCGCCTTCTCATAGATCTCCAGAAGCTTCGGAAGCATCCACTCGGAATTGATCACATCACCGGCCCGGGAAAGAAAGCCTTCCTTCCGTTCCTTCGCGGTCTTCGTCAGACGGTCCGCTTCCTGCCGGGCGCCGTGGTGCTTCCACAGCTTCAGATACGCGTGGGGATCATTCAAAAATTCCGGGCGCGCGGCCAGCGGCTGCCCGTCCCTGCCTACCGGTAAAAAGGTGGAAGACGTCACGTCGATCCCGATGCCGATCACATCCCGGGGATCCAGGCCGGATCTTTCCAGCGCCTCCCTGATGGTGGTGAAAAGCACCGTCTCATATTCCTGATACATTTCAAGGGCAAACGCTTCAGGAAGCGCGGTTCCGTCCGGAAGCTTTGCCAGGATCCCGGAGGGATAATTCATGACCGCGTCCGAAAGTATCGCGCCGTCAGAAACGCGGAACAGGGCCGCTCTTCCCGAGAGCGTCCCGAAATCCACACCGATTACTGCCTTTTCACCCTTCATATCCGCACCTTCTTCAGCCAAACCGTTCGGTCAGTTCATCCGCGATCTCCGGAAGTTTTCCCAGGTCCCACATCAGCTGCAGCACTGTATAACGGTTTCTGAGCTCCTTCGCGTACATGATGGCGTCATGCACCTGGTCTTTCCGGATACCCACCTGTCCCGGACGGTTCGCGCCGTGAAGCGTCACCAGCATCTCATCGATCTCTTTGGATGAAGGAGCGGATTTCGCGAGCGCTATGATCTCGTCCCAGTGCGCTTCGATCCGGTCCAGGCGCCTGACAAGTTCCGCGGGATCATTCTTCTTTGCCGTCTGCTCCAGCGCAAGCACAGCCGGAGATCCCTCGCGGTAGCAGCGCTTCATCTCCTGCTCCCATTCCGCATAAGGCATCCGGTCATAAGCGCCTTTTTTTAACGCGTCAAAGTCCGGCTTCTCCATCCCGGCCAGGATCTCGTACACACTCAGGGCGATCACCGCGCCGATGCCGACTTCCGTCCCGTGCAGGTTCGCGTGCCGTTTTTCAAACAGCGCCTGCATCTCCCAGTAGTGCGCCATATGGTGCTCCGCGCCGGAAGCGGGGCGCGAATTCCCGGAGAAATCCATGGCAAGCCCGGAGAATACCAGCGCTTCCGTAAGATCCGCAATGGCCTGTTCTTCATGAGCCGCCAGGCCCTTCACGGAAGCTGCGGTCTTTTTCACAGCTTCTCCCATGATCCCGGCGATGGTATCACAATAGTACTCCTGATTAATGATCCTGGACAGCTTCCAGTCGTTCAGGCAGTTGTATTTGCCGATGATATCCCCCGCGCCGGCAGCGATC
>CADCQD010000354.1 GCA_902803485.1 uncultured Eubacteriales bacterium
CCCGATCATGCAGTTTGCCAGCACCGTCAGGTTGCTGAAGAGATTGAAGCTCTGGAATACCATACCCACCTTCGCCCGGTAGGCGGAGGGATTCACTTTTCCCGTGCTGATATCCGTGCCGTGGAAAAGAATCTCCCCCGTTGTCAGGGTTTCAAGCAGGTTGATGCATCGCAGCAGCGTGGATTTTCCGCTGCCGCTGGCGCCGATGATGGAGATCACGTCACCCTGATCCACCGTGAAGTCGATGTCCTTCAGGACTGCGTGGGATCCGAAGGTCTTGGAGAGGTGACGGATTTCGAGAATGTGCTCGCTCATTTTGCCTCTCCTTTGTAGTCCTTATTGACCTCGTCAAAAGGCGACGCCGCGTCCCGGGGATAGCTGTAGGTCCCCGCCGACATCACCAGCTGGTCCGTGTTCACCAGTTCGTAGTTGGACTTCCCGGCCAGTTTCTTCTCAAACTTCCGCAGCAGGAAGGAGGCCAGCAGCGTCAGGAACAGATACCCGGCCATTTCCATAAATGCGGACGGAAAGTACTTGAACACGGCGCCGGAAACCATCTTGTGCACGGCGAAGAAATCGGAAAACCCGATGATGAACATGACCGAAGTATCCTTGACGTTAATGATGTAGTTATTGCCGATCTGCGGCATAATGTTGCGCAGCGTCTGCGGCAGAACGATGTAAAGCATCGTCTGCCAGTGATTCATTCCGATCGCCTTCGCACCTTCAAACTGGCCCGGATCGATACTCATGATGCCGCCCCGCACGGATTCAGCCATATAGGCGCCCGTGTTGATCGAGACCACAATGATGCTCACGGTCCAGATATCCTTGAAAGAGATGCCGAAGAAGTAAGGCATCCCGTAGTAGATGAAAACCGCCTGCAGAATCATGGGCGTCCCGCGGAAGATCTCCACGTACGCGCGGATGATGATCCGGATCAGCTTCAGCAGGATTTTCTTGAAGATGTTGTCTTTGGGGCTGTAAGGAATTGTCTGCAGAATTCCGCAGAAGAACCCGATGATACAGCCGATCAGCGTAGCGCTCACGGCCAGAATCAGGGTATTGGCAATCCCGTTCAGATAAACGGGACCGTATTTTGCCCAAAGCGCGCCAATATCGGAAAACAGCTGTGCAAACATAAATCTCTGTCCCTTAAAGATTTGCGGTACGGATCATCCGTTCCTTACTCACTCAGCGGCTGCACTTCAATGGCCTTCTCCATCAGGGCATTGAAATCATCCGGGGTTTTTCCGCTCAGGTAGCTGTTGATCGCATCCACCAGCGCCGTATTCTCCTTCTGAACGGAAATGCCGATATTGATTTCTTCTTCAGAAACCTCAAAATCGTCTCCGCTGCCGGCGAAGTCCAGGATCTTCAGATCCGGATAGGCGATCAGTGCGCCCTGGGCTGTGGGCATATCCGTGCAGACAAAGTCAACCGTGCCGGATTCCAGCGCCATCAGCATGGCAGGCGCGGATTCCTGAGGCGTCAGAATGTTGGCATCCTTGATCTGCGGCAGGCAGGAATCGTACCAGATCGTGCCGCTCTGGCTGGTGCAGCTGCCGCCCGCCAGCTCGGAAATCCCCTTCGCGTCCGCAAACTTGCTGTCCTGCTTCACCAGGCATACGATCGTCGCGTAGAGATACGGACCGGCAAAGCTGACCGCTTCCTTCCGCTCAGAAGTCATGCTCTGTCCGGCGATGACCGCGTCGCAGATGCCGGACTGAACCGCGGGAATCAGGGAATCCCAGTCCAGCTGCATCACTTCCAGCTGCCAGCCGTTGGCTTCGCAGATGGCTTTTGCCGTCATCACATCGTATCCGTTGGCGTACAGCGCGGAATCCTTGATCGGCACGGCGCCGTTGGAGTCATCCGGCTGCGCCCAGTTGTAGGGCGCGTAGGCGCATTCCATCGCCACCGTCAGCACGCCGTCTTCCAGGCCCTTGATCGTTCCTTCCGCAAAAGCCGTGGAAACCATCAGCATCATCAGAGCCGCCACAACGCAAAGAATCTTTTTCATTTTCGAGAACCTCCTGCTCCTGTAGTTTCATTTCCGGCGAAGCTGTGACTTTTCTCCTGCGGAGGATGCAACAGCCTCGCCGGGTACTGCTTCTATTGTAAGTTTCTCTTTCTTCCGATACAAGTTTTTTTGCTGTATGGAAATCCATGGGATTTCAGATCAAAGAGGGTTTCAGCTTACTGCATTTCATTGTTTTTCGGCGGAAGCAGAAATTCCTTGACCCGGTAAAGAATCACCACGTCAAATACGCCGTTGATGATATAGCTGATACCCACATAGATCAGCAGTGCATCTGCGACGGCGCCCGGGCGGACAAGGATCAGAATGCCGCAGGCAACCATCAGAATGGAAAACAGCGTGACGATTCCTTTTCCGGCGTATCTCTGCGGAACGCTCAGCGTCGACAGGTTGCTCAGTCCGTTCAGTATCAGCCCAATCCCGGTGATAATCGGGAACAGATCCACAAGATCCCTGGAAAACACCCAGGCGAGCACGCCCAGCAGGGCCAGGAAACCGCCGGTCATCAGTTGGGCGCCGTCCTTGATCGGCCCGAACAGATACATCGCCAGTGCGCCGGCGCCGCAGGCCATCAGCATCACCGCGCCGATCTTGATGGCAACGTCCATAGCTGACTGCCTGGCGATAATCAGCGCAATGCCAAAGGCAATACTGATCAGCGCAGGTACAAGTTTCGCCCGATGAAGTCTTTTAATCATTTCTTCCATGGTTTATCTTCCCTTTCAATATTTACAATATTCACAGGCTGGTTTTTACCGCTTTGAGCTTTTTATTGGCCAGGACGACATACACGCAGAACAGGGCCACCGCGAACGCGATACCGACCGGATACGCGATCCCGGAGGAAAGGCCGAAGCCTTCGCCGGCCATCAGAATATAGGTCATGCTGACGGCAGACATGAACACTGCCGGCAGCGCG
>CADCQD010000355.1 GCA_902803485.1 uncultured Eubacteriales bacterium
ACAGGCGCCAGGGTGATGTTCTCCAGGACCGACATGTTCGGAAAGACGTTGAAGTTCTGGAAGACCATGCCGATCTTTCTGCGGTATTCCGCGATGTTTTTCTTCTTTGCGGTGATATCTTCGCCTTCAAAAAACACCTTGCCGCCGGTGGGCTCCTCCAGAAGATTCAGACAGCGGAGAAAAGTGGATTTTCCGCCGCCGGAAGGGCCGATGATGGAGACCACTTCTCCGCGCTTGATGGAAACGTCGATCCCCTTCAGCACTTCCAGGGAGCCGAAGCTTTTCCTGAGTCCTTCGGTACGGATAATTTCGTCAATCATTGGCGGTCAGCCTCCTTTCCAGTTTTGCCAGCAGCTTGGACAGGGTGAAGCACAGGACAAAGTAGATCGCTGCGGCAATGATCAATGACTGCAGAGCCAGATAGGTGATGGATGAAACGGTTTTATAACTGGTGGTCAGTTCGTTGATAAAGAAGACGGAGGCCAGGGACGTTCCTTTGATGGTGGAGATAAATTCATTGCAGAGCGCCGGCAGGATGTTTTTCACCGCCTGGGGCAGGATGACCCGGCTCATGACGTGTTTTTCGGACAGGCCGATACTCCTGGCGGCTTCCCACTGGCCGACGTCCACCGCTCCGATGCCCGCCCGGATGATCTCCGATATATAGGCGGAAGCGTTGATGACGAGGGCGGTCAGGATGCAGAAAGTATCGGAAACTTCTATGGGAAGGATCTTCGGAAGACCGATCCAGAAAAAGTACAGCTGCACCAGGACCGGAGTCCCCCGGAGCACTTCGATGTAACCCACGGCAAACCCGCGGAAGATCCTGATCTTTCCCATCCGCATGAGGGCGATCAGCATGCCGAGAATGGTGCCCAGAATGACCGTGACCACAGACAGCCACAGCGTTCCGGCAAGACCCTGGAGAAAGGTAGGATAGTATTTTCCCACCAGTTTAAGGATTCTTTCCATAAAGTCTGTTCTCCTTAAGAATTCAGGCGGATACTTGCCGTATCCGCCTGATCATGTTCTCAAAACAGGCAGGCACTGATGGTTCCGGCCCGGTTTGTGGATTGCCGGCAGTAAAGTACCCGCCGGCAGATGCCTTTATGAGGGCCGTTTTTTATTCAAGGCCCAGACTCTTGGCGTAATCCTTGTAATATTCACTCCATTCATCAAATTTCTTCTGCTCGGTAAGCTCTTTGATGCACTGGTTGATGATCTTCATCAGAGAATCGTTTTCCTCTCCCTTGGGAATGGCGACGACGGTGGAAGAATACTTCTTGTCGGTATCAAAGACGAAATCCGGAACGGCGTAGCCGGGGTTGGCTTCCACAAAAAGCTCCGCGGAAGAAAGGGCGGTGATGCAGACGTCGGCCTTGTTTTCCTTAACGGCAAGATAGGCATCCGTCATGCTGCTGACCCGCTTGAATTCCTTGGCATTGTTGCAGTATTCGTTATAAATGCCTTCCTGCACGGCGCCGGACTGGGTGATGACCACCGCGTCCTTTAAGGAATCGATGGAGGTATATTTATCTTTATCCTCTGCCCTTACCAGGAAACCGTAGCCGGCGGTGGAATCATATTCGTAACCGTCGGAAAGGTACATGTTTTCGTCCCGGCTGGGAGACCAGGCCAGTGCCGAGATGGCCATATCGTACTTGGCTTCGGTAATACCGGTCTGCACCGCGGTGAATTCCAGCGGGATGACCTTCAGGGTCACGCCGATCTTTTCAGCGATGTATTTGCCCAGCTCGATATCCAGGCCGACATACTGCTCGTCGCCGGTCTTCGTAGGATCGATGAATTCATTCGGCGCCCAGTAGGGTTCCGTGATCATTTCAAGATAGCCTTTTTCCTTGATCCGAGCCAGACGATCCTTTCCGCCGCCGGAGGCGCCGCAGGAAGCCACACTTAAGATCATGGCAAAGGCCAGAATGAACGACAATACTTTTTTCATGATTTTCTCCTCTTTCCTGTTCAGAATATCAGCTTATTAACGGCTTTCAGGATGATCCGAAGATCACGGCCGGCATGAAGCTGACAGGAGAGAGTATAACATTGAAAAAGTGTTGTGTCAACGCTTTATCATAATAAAGCGATAAAATAGTGAATCATTTCAAAAAAGCCTTCCCCTCTGGGGAAGGTGGCGCGAAGCGCCGGATGAGGGACCTCATCAGTCACCTTCGGTGACAGCTTCCCAAAAGGGAAGACCTCATCAGTCACCTTCGGTGACAGCTTCCCCAGAGGGGAAGCCTGGGGCGGTTACAGATCCAGTCTTTTCCCGCCCAGCCAGACTTCTTCAACAGCCACACGGTGCAGTTCCTCCGCCGGCGTCTCAAAGGGATCCCGGCCGAGCACCACAAAATCGGCCAGCATTCCCGGCTGTACAGCGCCTTTTACGGTCTCTTCAAAACTTGCCCAGGCGCCGGAAACCGTAAAGCTGTCCAGCGCTTCCTGTACCGTAAAAGCCTGATCGGGAAGATAGGGGCCTGTGCCGTCAAGGGAACAGCGGGTCACGGCGCACCGGATGCCGGCCATGACGTCCGGAAGCTCCACCGGGCAGTCCGAACCGTTGGAAACGCTTAAGCCCTTGTTCAGAAGGGTCTTCCAGCTGTAACTGGTCCGGGCAAGTTCTTCAGGTACGATCTCCGTGACGATATGGTTGTCATAATCCAGGAAGATGGACTGGGCGTAGACATGCATTTTAAGGGCAGCCATCCTTTCCAGCTGGTCCTTTCTGGAGATCTGGCAGTGGACGATGCCGTGCCGGTGATCCTCCCGGGGACATTCACGAAGGGCAGCCTCAACGGCGTCCAGCACTTCATCGAGACAGGCATCTCCGATGGCGTGGACTGCCGTCTGCATACCGTGTCTGTTGGCATAAGAGATCATTTCCTTCATCTCTTCGGGGGAGAGCAGAGAGAACCCCTGTTCCTGACTGCCCAGATAAAGCATGCTCAGATGGGCGGTGCGGCTTCCCAGGGATCCGTC
>CADCQD010000356.1 GCA_902803485.1 uncultured Eubacteriales bacterium
ATAAACGGGACCGGCTTCGTGGTATGCGCTGTAAACGGCTCACCGGTTTCATAATCGATCAGCTGCTCGCAGTTTCCGTGGTCCGCGCAGATAAACAGCTGGCCGTCCACCTGCTTGATAAACTCCACGACTTCGCCTACGCACTCGTCGATCACTTCCACAGCCTTCACGGCGGCTTCCACCACACCGGTATGGCCCACCATGTCGGGATTCGCGAAGTTGATGATGATCACGTCATAATATGCTTCGCCGTTCTCATCCTTCTTCGTGATCGCCTCGGAAAGACGGTCGCAGACCGTATACGCGCTCATCCTGGGTTTCAGATCATAGGTCGCCACATACTTGGGCGAATCCACCAGGATCCGGTCCTCTCCCGGATTCGGCGCTTCCACGCCGCCGTTAAAGAAGAACGTCACATGCGCGTACTTTTCCGTCTCCGCGATCCTGGCCTGCCGCATGCCGTGGTTTGCCAGATATTCGCCGAAGGTATTCGTGATCTCTTCCTTTTTGAAAGCCACCAGCTTGTTCGGAATGGTGACGTCATAGTCTGTGAAGCAGACATAGACCACATCCGGACGCGCGGGCCCTCTGTCAAAGAAGGTAAATTCATCGTCGCAGAATACGTGCGTCATTTCGCGCGCGCGGTCCGGACGGAAATTATAGAAGATAATGGAGTCCTTGTCCTGAATGGTGCCGATGGCCTTGCCGTCCCGTTTCACAACGCTGGGCAGCATGAACTCATCCGTGAGGCCGTTGGCATACGATGCCCGGATCCCGGATACCGCGTCCTCGATCTCCACACCCTCGCCATAGCGAAGCGCGCGGTAGGCCTTCTCGATACGGTCCCAGTTTTTGTCACGGTCCATGGCGTAATAACGGCCGGAAACCATGACCACTTCACCCACGCCCAGTTCATTGCACTTGTCCACCAGCTCCTGTACGTAATCCGCGCCGGATTCCGGCGGCGTATCACGTCCGTCCAGGTACGCATGGATATAGACCTTTGTCAGGCCGTTCCGCTTTGCCAGCTCCAGCAGCCCGAAGATGTGCGTCAGGTGCGAATGCACGCCGCCATCCGAGACCAGTCCGTAGAGATGAAGGGCGGAATCATTGGCTTTGCAGTTTTCAACCGCCGCGAGGAGCGCTTCGTTCTCAAAGAAATCCCCGTCGTTGATGGACTTCGTGATCCTTGTCAGCTCCTGATAGACGATCCTGCCGGCACCCATGTTCAGATGGCCGACTTCCGAATTGCCCATCTGGCCGTCCGGCAGTCCGACAAATAAGCCGGAAGCATTGCCGGGCTGGAAGGGATATTCCTTCATGAGTCTGTCCATGACAGGCGTCTTCCCCAGCGCGACCGCGTTGCCTTCCACTCTTTCATTCAGGCCGTAGCCGTCCAAAATCATTAAAACTGTAGGTTTCTTCATGAGTCTCCTTATGAATCGTTTACGCGTTCGCGATGACGCCGAAGTCAGCCTTCAGAGAAGCGCCGCCTACCAGGCCGCCGTCGATATCCGGCTGGCTGAACAGCTCCGCAGCGTTGCCTGCATTGACAGATCCGCCGTACTGGATACGGACTGCGTCCGCGGTATCCTGGCAGTAGATCTCAGCGATGCACTGACGGATCGCGCCGCAGACTTCCTGTGCCTGCTCTGTGGTAGCCGTAACACCGGTACCGATCGCCCAGATGGGCTCGTAAGCGATGACCATCTTCGCGACGTCAGCGGCATCCACGCCCTGAAGACCGATCTTGATCTGCATACGGATCCAGTCCAGGGTGATGCCCTGTTCACGCTGCTCCAGAGACTCGCCGCAGCACATAATGGGGGTCAGGCCTTTTTCGATGGCCTTCTTCACCTTCTTATTGACGATCTCGTCTGTCTCCTTGAAGTAGTCCCGGCGCTCTGAATGGCCGATGATCACATACTTGCAGCCTGCGTCCAGCAGCATATCCGCAGAGATCTCACCGGTATAAGCACCCTTGTCTTCAAAGTACAGGTTCTCGCCGCCCACTTCAATATTGGTTCCTTTTACTGCTTCCACGACCGGAACAATGTCAATTGCAGGTACGCAGAAAACAACGTCCGCTTCAGAACCCGCAACCAGGGGCTTCAGAGTCTCGCAGAGCGCGACTGCCTGAGACGGAGTCATGTTCATTTTCCAGTTGCCGGCAACAATTTTCTTACGCATAATCTGTTCTCCCATTCCGTTTTCTTATTTGTCGTCCGCTGCAGCTACGCCCGGAAGTTCCTTGCCTTCCAGATATTCCAGAGAAGCGCCGCCGCCGGTGGAAATGTGGCTCATCTTATCCGCATAGCCCAGCTGATTCACAGCTGCCGCGGAATCGCCGCCGCCGATCACGGTGATCGCGTCTGTAGCCGCAAGAGCTGCCGCTACCGCGTTCGTGCCTGCTGCCAGTGTCGGATTCTCAAATACGCCCATAGGTCCGTTCCAGACCACGGTCTTCGCGCCTGCAACCTCAGCCGCAAACAGTTCGCGGGTCTTCGGTCCGATATCCAGGCCCATTACGTCGTCCGGGATCGCGTCAGCGTCAACCACGCAGGTCTCGATCTCAGCGTCGATGGGATCCGGGAAGCTCTTCGCAACTACGGTGTCCACAGGAAGAAGCAGCTTCTTGCCAAGTTCTGCCGCCTTCGCGATCATTTCCTTGCCGTAATCGATCTTCTCATCATCTACAAGAGACTTGGCAACTGCGATGGTACCCTTGGCCAGGGTAGGATTCTCGAATACGCCCATCGGTCCGTTCCAGACAACGGTCTTGGCGCTCTTGACAGCATCAGCATACAGCTCAGCAGTCTTGGTACCGATATCCAGACCTTCCAT
>CADCQD010000357.1 GCA_902803485.1 uncultured Eubacteriales bacterium
AACAGCGGCACCACCGCGATGCCGATCAGGGCCAGCAGCCAGTTCTTCTGGAACATGGCGATCACGGCCACGATCAGGGTAATGGTGTTCGACAGGATGCTCGTAAACGTGTTCGTGACCACGCTCTCCACGCCGCTTACGTCGCTGGTCATCCGGGTAATGATATCGCCCTGGTTCGCGGTCGTGAAGAACCGCTGGGACATCTTCTGCAGGTGGCGGTACATCTGGTTCCGCATGTCATAGGAGATGTGCTGCGCGATCCAGTTGTTCAGGTAGGTCTCGCCCACGTTGATCAGGTTGGACATCAGGTGCAGGCCCAGCGACAGCAGGCTCAGCCGGATCAGGGCGGAGATCCCCGCGCCGAACCAGCCGCCCATGTCCTTGCCGGTCAGCACGTCGATGATGTTACCGGTCAGGATGGAAGGAAACAGGCTGCACACCGAAGAGACCACGATACACACCAGTACCAGCGCCAGCTGCCGCCAGTACGGCTTCAGGTATGAAAACACCCGCCGGATCAGGTCTTTGGTGATCTTCGGCGAATTTTCCTTCTCTTCGTCTGTCAGGAAATTGGCTCTTCTTCCGGGCGGCGGCATACCGTCATCTCCATTCTTTTTTCTGCTCTTATCCGGATTGTATCATGCCCTGCCCCGGCAGGAAAAGACAGCGGACGGGATTTTCTTTGTTCGTGAAAAATATGACAGGGGGGAACTGTCACTCCGTCACATTCCTTTTGCCAGCTTTTCTTTGACCGCTTCTTCAATAAAACTGTTCAGGCTCTGTTCATGCATCATCGCGTAAACAGCCGCCTGCCTGTGCGTCTCACTGTCCCTGAACCGGACGTTCAGGCTGCCCTTATAGGCTGTCTCCGGAGCGGTTCCTTCTTCTTTGCAGGCAGCAAGATAGTCATCCACCGATTCATGAAAATCAGAAACCAGTTCCAGCGCGTTCGTTCCTTCATAGGAAATCAGGGAACGGATACCCTGTACTTTGCCATAGAATACACCGTCTTCCTCAGAGAATTCCACACTGCCGATGTATCCTTTGTATTCCATGATATTGTTCAAATCAAGCCCTCCTCCTCGTCATAAGTATAGCATTTGCTTTATATGTTTGCAACTGTTTTTAGTTGCATACATGATAATATGACAAAGTGATTGTTCCGCAGCCTTAATCGTTGCGGCTGCCCACCGGGCATAAGGTTTCGCGCACACACCGCGCACGGCGGAGCTCGTTTCGGTTGAACTCACCGCTTTCGAATTTTCTGCCGCCGGCAGTCGAAAGAGGTTTGCCCTCCGTCACATCGTATGGTAGAATAGATTTGCAGAAGATCTAAAATCAAATTATTGGAGAGATGCGGAAATCAAAACGGAAAGCCGGCCCGGACAGGCTCCGAAGAAAAAGAGAAAAGCCGGCCGGATTATGAGTGGTCGGATCTCAGGCCCAACCTGGACCTGTATACCATCCGCCTGGATTATGTGAACGACGACACCTATGTCCTGGATTACCGCTGGCGCAAAGGAATCTGACCTGAAAAGAGCGGAGGGGCGGAAATGAACGTACTGAAAACCATACGCAGCTATCTCTGCTACTGCGGCATTGAAAAAGACGAATACAACGCCATGAAAAAAGACGCCTACGTATCGAATTTCAACGTATGGCGGGTGCTTCATATCGTCATGGCCTCCGTGTTCGGGATTCTGCTGGTCGCCAGCCTGTTCAGCCACCTGATGTCCATGAACCGGGTATTCTACCTGGTCGCCATCCTGTATTCCCTGGCCGCCACCGTCTTCTTTTTCACGCTGAAGAAGGATTCCCTCGCCGCCCAGCTGATCATCTACCTGTCCATCTCCCTGCTGTTCCTGTTCAGCGGGTTCATTACCGAAAACAAGCCGGACGTCCCCGCCACCGCCTTTATCGCCTTCCTGCTGATCACCCCGATGTTCATGATCGACAAGCCCTACTTCATGGCGATTGAGCTGTGCGTCGCGGACGTCATTTTCCTCACCTGGATGTACCATGTCAAGCCGTATGACGTCTGGCGGTACGACATGATCAACGTGGTCATCTACACGACCATCGGCATCGTCCTCCATATCATCGCGAACTCCATCCGCATCC
>CADCQD010000358.1 GCA_902803485.1 uncultured Eubacteriales bacterium
CCGGTATTCCGGATCGGCGCGCAGGTGGATGAAGTCCTGAAGCTGCATAACCCGGAATGGTCCGAGGAGCAGATCAAGGAGAGGACCCTGGAGATGCTGGAACTTGTAGGCATCGCGAATAAAGAGGGTGTATACAAAATGTACCCCCACGAGCTGTCCGGCGGTATGCGGCAGCGTGTCATGATCGCTATCGCGCTTGCCTGCTCGCCCACACTGATCATCGCGGACGAACCCACCACGGCGCTGGACGTGACTATTCAGGCGCAGATCCTGGATCTTCTGCAGAACCTGAAGGACAAGCTGCAGTCCTCCATCATGCTGATCACCCATGACCTGGGTGTGGTTGCGGGCATGGCGGATTATGTGGTCGTCATGTACGCGGGCCGCGTGATCGAAAAAGGTACCGCGGATGATATTTTCCATCATCCGTCGCATCCTTACACCATCGGCCTGATGCGTTCCAAACCCGTTGTAGGCAAAAAAGTAGAGGAACTGTATAATATCCCGGGTTCCGTACCGAACCCGGTGAATATGCCGAACTACTGCTATTACAAAGACCGCTGTGAAATGCACTGCGACCGCTGCAGCGGGGATTATCCGCCGGAGATCAGGATCAGCGATACGCATGTGGTATCCTGCTGGCGTTACTTTGACGAAGGCGAAGTCCTTGGCTACCCGAAATCTGTGAACGTGGAGGATCTGTAAATGGCTGAATCTGAAGTTTTATTGGATGTAAGGAACCTGAAAAAGTGGTTCCCCATCAAAGCCGGCTTCTTCAAGCATACGGTCGGCTACGTTTACGCAGTGGACGGGATCTCATTCCAGATCAAGCGCGGCCAGACCATGGGCCTCGTGGGAGAATCCGGCTGCGGAAAGTCTACCACAGGCAGGACCATCCTGCGGCTTCTGGAACGTACGGACGGCGAAGTGATCTTTGACGGACAGGACCTGAATACCCTTTCCAAGGAAGAACTCCGCAGGATCCGTCCCAGGATCCAGATCGTTTTCCAGGATCCGTATTCCTCCCTCTCGCCCCGTCTTCCCGTAGGCGAGATCATTGGAGAAGCGGTGCGTGAACATAAGATCGTTCCTGAAGAGGAATTTGATGATTATATTACGCGTGTAATGGAAGTCTGCGGACTTCCGCCGTATTACAAAGACCGTTACCCGCACGAATTCTCCGGCGGCCAGCGCCAGCGTATCTGTATCGCCCGCGCTCTGGCTCTTTCACCGGATTTCATCGTCTGCGATGAGCCGGTATCCGCGCTGGACGTGTCCATCCAGGCGCAGATCATCAACCTTCTGAAGAAGCTTCAGAAGGACTATGGCCTGACGTACCTGTTCATTTCTCATGACCTTTCCGTGGTCGAGCATATCTCGGATACGGTGGGCGTGATGTATCTGGGCAATATGGTGGAGTTCGCGGAAACGGATGAGATCTTCGCGAATCCGCTGCATCCGTACACGAAGGCGCTGTTCTCGGCGATCCCCGTACCGGATCCGGACGTGAAGATCGACCGTGTGATCCTGCCCGGTTCCATTCCTTCACCGGCCAATCCGCCGAAGGGCTGCAAATTCCACACCCGTTGTGAAAAGTGCATGCAGATCTGCGGAAAGACCGCGCCTGAATGGCAGGAAGTGACTCCCGGACACTGGTGCGCCTGCCATCTGTACAATATGGATGGCCTGAGTGAAGAGGATAAGGAACCGGCGTTAAGCACAGAAGCGAAAGACACGTAAGTGAACGCTTTCCGGGTAAAGGGAAAATATGAAGAAGGATCCGAGACTGCCGGAAGGTGATGACGGCAGGACCATTGTCAATATGAATGTAGAGGGTATGCCCTGGTATCAGAAACCGTCTCCGGACGCGGTTCCGGAAGGGGAGGATACGCATGGCGCCGGGGGCGGCAGCTCCCGGGCCCCCTATCAGATGACGAAAGAAGAGAGCCGCATGTACATGTGGGGCGCGCTGAAAGCCGCGCTTCTTGTGGCAGCCATCTTTGCCATCGTATTTTTCCTGTTTATCCTGCTGCTGGATATTTCTTTTATGCATTAAGCTGTAATTATGTTCGGCATCATTGATGAGGTGATTGGTGAATTATGCGTTGTCCGTTCTGTAACAGTGAAGATACAAAGGTGATCGATTCCCGGCCGGCTGATGAGCAGAATGCCATCAGAAGGCGCCGGGAATGCGTGAACTGCGCGAAGCGTTTTACGACCTATGAACGACTGGAAACATTTCCTCTTATGGTGATCAAAAAGGACCAGTCCAGAGAGCCTTATGACAGAGAAAAGGCTGAAGCCGGGATCCTTTTGGCGTGCCATAAGCGGCCGGTTTCCGTGGAGCAGGTCTCCGCGATCCTGGATGATCTGGAAAGCCGGCTGTTTAATACCGGCCGGATGGAGGTGCCGTCTTCCATGATCGGCGAGATCATTATGGACCGGCTGTATGATCTGGACGCGGTGGCCTACGTCCGTTTTGCCAGCGTATACCGTGAGTTTAAGGACGTGGATACTTTCGCCCAGGAGATCACCAAACTCCTGAAGGGAAACAAATAACGGATGAATCTTTTTCCTGAACGCTTTTTTGACAGTGTGGACGAGGTCCCGTTTCAAAGTGAATATGAGTCCGGCGTCCGCGGCATCGTTTTCGATATCGACAATACGCTGGTTCCACACGGGGCTCCTGCGGATGATCACGCGGCGGCACTGTTCGGAAAGCTTCAGGACATCGGATTCAGAACCTGCCTGATCTCAAACAATCATGAGCAGCGTGTCCGCCCCTTTGCGGAGCGGGTAGGCGCGCTGTTTGAGTGCGATGCCGGAAAACCGCTGAAACGGGGCTATCTTAAGGCCATGGAACTGATGCGGACCTCTCCGGAGGAGACATTATTCATCGGGGACCAGATCCTGACGGATGTATGGGGCGCCAACCGCGCGGGCATCCGGAGCTTCCTGATCCGGCCGGTATCCCGGGACACGGATCCTCTGCAGGTGAAGCTGAAACGGATCCTGGAGATCCCGGTCCTGTTTTTCTTCAGAAGAAGAGAGCAGAGAAAAAATCCTTGAAAAATTTCATAGAGTGGTATACAATACACTCATGCGTCTGTAGCTCAGTGGATAGAGCACCGGCCTCCGGAGCCGGGTGCGGAGGTTCGATTCCTCTCAGACGCATTTCCCATTTATA
>CADCQD010000359.1 GCA_902803485.1 uncultured Eubacteriales bacterium
TATACCGCGCTCACCATCGGCAGCGGATCCACGCTGCCCTCGGCCACCAGGCTGATCAGTTTCCGGAAATCCTCCGGGAGGCTGTTCCGGCTGCCATATACATTGAGTTCTTTCTTCAGGAGAATGGAATGCAGGAAGGTCGTATCCCGTTTTCCGTTGCCGATCAGGATAATATTCCCGGCGAAAGCGCAGCTGTCAATACATCCGAGAAAGGTCTCCGGCGCGCCGCAGGCTTCCACACAGGTATCAAACCCGCCGTCCGTCACTCTGGCAGTATACTCCGCAAGGCTCTCTTTCCCGGAATTGATCACGCCGTCAGCGCCGAACTGAAGTGCTTTCTCAAGCCGCCCGTCCAGAAGATCCGCCACGTGCACTTCAGCGCCGCGGCGCTTCGCGGAGATCAGGGCAAACAGCCCGATCGGCCCCGCGCCGATCACCAGTACCTTGTCTCCGGGATGGATCCCGCATCGGGAAAGCGCGTGCCAGCCGATGGAAAACGGCTCGATCAGCGCCAGCTGGTCCTGGGTGAGTCCCTGTCCGGGATAGATCCGCTCCACAGGCATGACGATGTATTCACAGAAACTGCCGTCCCTCTGGACTCCCATGGTCTGATTGTCGTGGCAGCAGTTGACGTGGCCGCGGCGGCAGGCATAACAGGTCCCGCAGTTAAAATACGGGTTTGCGGTAACGATGTCTCCCGGCTTCAGCGGGCCTTCGTAACTTCCGGGAAGCGATATGATCTCCGCTGAAAACTCATGGCCCGGGATCCGCGGATACGTCGTAAACGGCTGATTCCCGGTAAAACTTGCCACGTCCGCCCCGCAGATCCCGCAGCTGCGGACTCTGAGAAGCGCCTCATTCTCCGCCGGTACCGGTACCGGCAGCTCCCGGATCTCGATCTCACCGGGTTTTATGATCTGAATCGCTTTCATTGCATCCTCCTGTTATCCGATATATTTGGGATTCCAGATCACGGCGGTCTTCATCGGCGCATTCTTCACATAAATGCGTTCCTCATATGCCGCGATGGGATCCTTCGTGAATTCTTCCCGGCCGATCAGTCCGACGATCTCGTTATAGCGGCTCTTCAGCAGCAGCCGGATCGCCTCTTCCATATGGCTCTGGCGGAAATTAATGGAACCGAAGATCAGCTGATTCTGGAAGCCGAAGGGCATGGTGTCATAAGTGACCTGCGGGCCCAGGGAAAAGCTGTTATATATGCCGTTGTTGCCCAGTACGCCGCGGGCAAAAGCGATCCGGTGCTCCATCGCGGTTCCGGATACGCCGATAAACACCGTCGCCCGTCCCTGAAGGCTTCTCGTGATCTCCGCCGCCTGCTCTTCTTCGGTCATGCCGTCGGTGGAAAGATACCGCGCCCGGGCGGTCTCGCAGGCAAAAGTGACTTTCGCCGCGGACGCCGGACTTCTTCCCACAAACAGAATATCCGCGTCCGGATGATTCTGGCGGATCAGGTCTCCGATGAACATACCGGTCGTTCCCAGTCCGAAGATCACCGTCCGGTCGAACAGATGGTCCTTGGCCAGACGCCTCGCTTCTTCTTCGCTGCAGTGATGCTTTGCCATTTCCACCCGGAAGTTATGCGCTTCTCCCAGATCCTCCATCCTTTCCCGCTGGAAAAGCATGCAGGCATAGGGATCGCAGAATACCAGCTTTTTCGCGGCTTCAAGATCGATCCGCCCATCCTTTGTATATCCGTCCGGGATATGAAGCAGCATGTCCGGATGATAATAGTTGCGGTCCGAGAAGAGCCCGTCTGCCTGATCGCAGCCATACTCGAAGTAGCTTTCTTCTTCGGTATAGCGTGTGGGATCATAACTGTTGCCGCCGCGGATCAGAACTATGGCGAAGCGGTCTTCGGAAGGTACATACACAACACCTTCATGTCCGTTGATCAGCCGGTCTCTGCCCTCCGGAAACTTGGGACCAAGCTTTCCCGCCTGTCCCATCCGCATCAGCTCATGATCCGTTCCGCAGAAACCGACGATCACGCTTTCCGCCAGGATCCCCGGTTTTTCCTCTTCTCCCCGGAGCCTCCGTCTCTTGCGGTCGTCGATCTCTGCCTCTCCGTACACCAGCGGCCGGACCGGGTCATTCTGAAAATATGTCGCGAATGTTTTCATATTCGTCCCCTTTTACCTCCGGTCAGCGGATGGTCAGCCGGAATACCACCGGACAGTCACTTGAAACATTTGACGTTTCGATCGAAAGGCCTTCTTCGGTCTGCTCAAATACCGGCTTTTCATCAAAGCCCAGTACGTCGACGTCATCTATGATGCCGAAGAACTTTGAATCCGCCGTATGCGCTTTTCTTCCAAGCGTGCGGATCAGGATCTTCCCGTCCTCGGGATAGCGCATGCAGGCCGCGTACAGTTTTCCGTGATTCGTCATGAAGCGGAAATCCTCCGCCGTATACACCTTATCCTTCGCGTCAGTAAACTGTCCCTGCACTTCCTTCGTGGGACCTTCCTGCGCGTATCTCCACGGCCGGCTGCCGTATACCGCCTCTCCGTTTGCCTCAAGCCACGCGCCGATGGATTCGAGAACCTTCGTATCCTCGTCAGAGATCGTCCCGTCCGCCTTCGGACCCACGTTCAGCAGCATGGTGCCGTTTTTACTGACCACGTCCACCAGGTCGCAGAGGATGCTCCAGGGCTACTTGAAATCATTTCCTTCCGTATAGCACCAGGAGTTCTTCGCGATGGCCGTATCTGTCTGCCAGGGGAAGGACTGCACGTCCGCGAACTGTCCGCGCTCAATGTCCACGACCGCGGTTCCGAACATATAGGAATCATGCTTATACGCGATCATCACGTCTTCGCCCCATTCCGCTGCCCGGTTATAGAAATAGGCCGCGATCTTCTGAAGATACGGACGCGCCGCCGCGTGATGGATCCACCAGTCAAAATACAGTTCGTGCAGATGATACCGGTCGATCAGCTCGCAGGTCCGGATCATCCAGTCATTCAGAAACTCCTCTGACGGCGCCGGTTCAAAGAAGGAGTCGTCCATGTTCTCCGGCTGTTCTTTCACCGCCGGCCAGTAGAAGTCTCCGCGTTTTTCATTTTCCGTGATATCGCTGTCGAAATGCCTGCCGCCGCCCATGAACCACCAGTGCTCGATCCTGTGGGTAGAGGCGCCGTTTACCAGGCCCTGCTTTTTCATTTCCGCGGTCAGTTCACCCAGGACGTCCCGCTGCGGCCCCATTTCCGCCGCGTTCCAATGGGACAGTTCACTTTTGTACATCTGGAATCCGTCATGATGTTCCGCGACAGGAACCACATAACGCGCGCCTGCCTTTTTAAATAGTGATACCCATTCCGCGGCATCAAACTTCTCCGCGCGGAACATCGGTATAAAGTCTTTATATCCAAAATCCTTCTGCGGGCCGTAGGTCTTCACATGATGTTCGAATTCCGGCGAGCCCTGGATATACATATTCCGCGAATACCACTCATTTCCGAAGGCGGGCACGCTGTAGATGCCCCAGTGGATAAAAATGCCGAATTTCGCGTCTCTGAACCACTGAGGTGGCTCATGCTTTGAAAGGCTTTCCCAGTCTGCCGCGTAAGGCCCCCGGGCGATCACCTCATCGATCTTCTCCAGCCATGCTTTCTGGTCATAACTCATATCTGATTCCTCCCTGTGCAAGGTTTTTCATTTCGCGCCGCACTTGCTAAGGCATGATCATAAGGAACTGCCTACTGTTATTATCATAATCGATATTCGCCAGAAGAAAAGCATTTCTTTGCTGAATTTTATTTATTTCTTTAAATGAGGATAAACAGGATCACGCCTGCCAGTACCACACCGCCCACCGCGAGTTCAAATCCGTACGGGCGGAGCCTTCCGAAAAGCGCGGCAGGATCCAGGTCTTTCCTGTCTGACGCAGGTTCCGGCATCTGCTTCCTGCTCCCGGTATCCCAGTCATATTCTCCGGCAGCCGGTACCGGCTCCGGATCATCCTTCTGCGCGGCTTCTCTGACCCGGCTCCGGTCTCTGTAGCTGTCCAGATCCAGGTACACCTCCGGCGCTTCTTTCTTTAAAAACGAGAAGGAAACGGCCCGCTGCGGTTTCTCAATGCCCAGATCCTCATATACGGAATCCTCCGCAATGGCCTCCGTATTCACCTCCGGAGCCGCTTCCGCCGCTGCTTTCTGTTTTTCTTCCCGTTTCTCTCCGATCTTCAGATATTTTTCCCTGTTCGCGAGAAATTCTTCATGGAGTGACGCAAGTGTCACCATGGGTTCCCGGGTCCGCTGATAAAGGCCGTACATAAACAGGATATCCTCTTCATCCTTCGGATCCAGTTTTTTCAGGAAGTATTCCATCAGCCGCTGCATCGATTCCTGAAGGGATTCTGTTTTCCCCGGATCATAGCAGAAGAACACTTCTCCTGTCCATTGCCGGAAAAAAATGGTTTCCGGAGAAAGGCAGAGTTTTGCCGGGTCCAGCATGAATTCCGAAAAGATCTCCGCTTCCCGCGCCATCGCCGTGATCAGGCTGTACAGATAATCAACCTGAACCTCATCCCCTTCACTGTCTTTCAGAGATCTGAGGCCGGTCACATGATATTCGCAGATCATCTGCCCGTTTTCCTGCATCAGGTGCATTTCCAGAAGTCCTGCCGGCTGGTTCGCGCTGATCATCTTGATCTCATACAGGTCTTCCGCGCCTATGTTCTCCTGGCCGCGGATCCGGAGATATACATGTTCCCCGTCAGAACAGCGTTCGATTACTCTTTCCATAACAGCCCCCTTGCCGCGCGGATCACTGTTTCCGGAGGCACGGACAAGCCGTACCTGCTCTCTTTCTGAGATCCGTTATTATCATACATAAAGGAAAACCCGGGCACCGAGGCAGGATACCGGGCAGCAGACGAAAACGTCAGCCGCGCTTCTCTTCCCTCAACCTGAAGCCGGACGGTCTCCGGCCTGCTGATCAGGAGCAGCCCGTCCGCGGCGGTCCTGAACCGTTCCTCAAAGACTGATGGAACGATCCGGGCACCATAAGAACCGGTCAGGATGCCGCTCCTCTCGTTCAGTCTCTCGATCAGAAGCCGCCCGTCTTCGGATACCGGTTCCTCCATCATCCTCCCGGCAGCTTCCGTATAAAACAACGCCAGGGCCCGGGCGACCATCCGGTCATGAAATGTAAACGCAAGGAAAAACCAGGCCATCATGATCAGCAGGATCATACTGACCAGGATCGACGCTTCCACGGTATAGCTTCCGGGAAGCCCCCCGGGACATGCCCTGAAGGTTTCCTTATATTCCCGACATTTTGCCGTGTCGACGGCAGCAATACTTCTGATTTTCATTCGTCCTCCATAATCACAAACTCCATGTTCCCCCGCAGATCGAGATCACGCAGGAAACTGCCGCGGAAAGCAGTAAAAACGGAACAAACGGCAGGCTGTCGCGCCGGTTTTTCTTCCGTATCAGCATCCAGATCCCGCCGAATATGCCGGACAGGATAAACGCGAAAAGAACCAGCGGAAAACCGTCTCTCACGCCGCACCATACGCCCAAGGCGGTGATCACCGCCGCGTCACCCATGCCCAGAGCGCCTTTTGACACGCGGCTGATCAGGATGAACACCATTCCCATCACGGCTCCGGCCGCCATCTGCGTCAGCATTTCCGGCGCAAACAGGATGTGATACAAGACCGAGAGGCCGGCAAAGATCCCGGTATACCAGACAGGTACCAGCCGTGTCCTGAGATCGCAGATCCCGCAGGGGATCAGCAGTACAAACAGTCCGATATCACGAATCATCCTCCGCCTCTCGATCTGCACCGCGAACACAGCGGCAGGCCGCCCGCTTCGGAGATCGGGATGCACCGGATCCCCCGTTTCAGCCGCGAACAATTCCTGTTAAAGTGATATCTGTCGCCATACTCGGTAATAAAGACGTACGTCCCGCCGTTCTGTCCGCAGTACTCACATGGGTAGTACTTTCCGCCGGACCGGTTCCTTTTTGATCCGACGTCGTTATAAGAGACCTGTGAAATGCTGAGCTTCAGGTAACTGCACGAAACACTGGTATGATACACGGTTCCGTTCTCTGTCACATAAACATACTGCTCCTGGCCCTCAAGATCCACATTGCTGCCGGTCCATGCCCTGTGCCTGCATTGATGGGCGATCCGGATGCCGGTGAGGCCGGGCGGAAGAAAGGGGATGACCATCCGGTAGCTGACGTCGATCACCACGTCCTGCGATGCTTCGTCAAACCGGCTTCCGAGAAAGGACAGCCCACCGCTGCCGCCGTATACGACCGTGGCAGGGATCTCCCCCGCCTCCTCCAGGATCCTGTCTTTTACGACCGTTTCCGATACCGCGTACACGACCAGGCTCTCACCCAGTTCCTGCGCGAGGCTCTGCTTCTCATGATCCTCCTTAAGCGCGTCCAGCACATAATAATATGCCGCCAGCTGCTTCCCCGCGTGCTGCATGGCATTCTGGATCTTCAGTTCCATTGTCATAATAGAAAAGAAGGAAAGAAACGCAGTAAGCAGCATTAAAAAGAAAGGAAAGGTCAATGCGGCTTCCAGTGTCAGGCTTCCTTCCCGAAAGGAAGGGGAACGGATGCTTCTGCCAGGCGTTGTTACCAAAACAGGTTTATTCATTTGTATTGTTCTGACGCAGCAGTTCCGGCCCTTGGGATTGGCACTTTTATTTCGCTCCATCATTTCTCTGATAAACTGCAGGCATATCGTATCTGGCAGAAGCACCCGTCTCCCCTCCTTTCGCTAATAAGATCCTGAATAGTATTCTTCCCATTCATAAGCGGTATTTCCATATCCGAGCATTCCGGAAACAAGCGGCACGGAAGAAAACAGTTCTTCCGCGGAAACTGTCGTCCTGATCTCCATCGCGTAGATCTGAGAAGACATGGTGAAGCCCGGATCGGTCTCCCGTTTTCCTGTCTGGATCAGATCCATGGCCCGGTACGCAAGCTCATGACTGTCCGTGGAAAACAGCAGGAGCCTGAGATAGTCTTCGTAGGAAAGGCCTCTTTGATGTTTCTCCGCGGTGATATCCGCGCCCAGCAGGAAGTCTATCACCGTTGCAAGCCGCAGGTTCCAGTCCTCTTCTGTCTTCACCACCGGCACTTTGCCTCCGGATAAAAGGATCCGCATATCCATAATGGATTCCGCGTAGGCCCAGGCCGCGATCAGGCCCACCTCCACGAGGGCGATCAGCGGCGTGATCCCGGTCCAGCCCACAAGAAGCATGGTCAGCTCCTCCACAGCCAGCCGTTTAGGACTGCTGGTAAAAATATGAAGCATATTCATGCCCTCGCGGGTCAGCAGCATTTTATTAAGTACCGCCTTCAGCGCCTTGTCGTCGCTGTCTTTTCCCGTGATCAGATACTCCAGTTGATAATGCAGCCCGGTCTCCGGCGGTTCCGAAACAAAGCAGGGAAACATGGCGAGCAGGTATTCATTGAACAGCACACAGTCCGTCGTACTGTCAAATACGCTGCCGTTCAGTTTCCTGAGATCCCGGGAAGCTTCTGACGGAAGGCCAGTTTTGTCGAGCGCCTTTCCTGAAATCGTTTTATCTCCCGGCAGCGCAAGCCACATCCACCCTTTTGCCCGGACTTTTTCCGCGGCTCCGATCGCGCTTGTGTTAATGCTGTCTTCCAGCTTCTCATGATCAAAACCCTCTTCACCCTCCTGCCCGCTTTCGGAGGCCGCGGGTTCCAGCGGTTTCAGCTGATCCAAAAGAGAGCTTTCATTGCCGCCGCTGTCCACGGATTCCTTGAGCCGGTCTCCTTGTGTGATCAGTTCAAGTTCCTCCCGGATCCGGCCGGCAAGTTCAGATACCGCGTCGAACTTAAAGAACTCGAGGGCGGAACGGACAAAGATCTCTCCGTTATAATCCACGGCAGTGATCACTTCCGTTACGTCTGCGTCTGCCCTGCCGATGCGGAAAAAGGATCCGCCTGTAAGTTGTCTGTTTTTATTCGCGTTTTCGTAAAAATAATGCTGATAATCGTTTTCGATCAGTTCACAGCGGATGCTCTCCGCGCCGCGGCCGCCGTTATAAAACAGAAGCCCGTAATCCTCCAGCAGCCCCCTGTCGAAGGACGCGAAGATGCTGTCCGCGGCCGCGGCGCCGGCCTGACGGGCAGTCAGCCGCAGGCCGGCATAACGCGATGCTTCCGCAACGACCAGAACAAAAACCAGTGACGCGCTGAGAAGCAGTGAAAGGAAGACTGAAATGCTTCCGCGTTTCATCAGTAAACGCCTTTGACTGCCTTATCCACCTCGCCGAAAATCGACTCCGCGAGATCCAGGATCTCGTCCTTGAACAGCAGGACCAGCGCGATCAGCACCACCAGGATCAGGATGATCTCCACTGTTCCGATACCGGCTTCTGATTTCAGTTTTCTGTTCAGATCTGTTAAAAACTTTCCCATGAACGTCCTCTCTTTCTTTTCCAGGCAGTATGCCTGTCCATTTTGCTGCGTTTTTCTTTGTGTTACCAGATCGTACGCATTCGTCAGATCGACGTACGCAGGTGTACGTCGATTTTCCTCATTGCGGGTCAAAAAAAGACGCGGGGGTTCTCACCTCCGCGTCTTCATATCCTGTGATTTTTACTGTTTACTGAAAGAAGGGTCTCCTTCCAGTTCTGCTGTTACATAAACTTGTACGTACCGATATCGTACTTGTTCAGTACGTCATTCAGTGCCGCCATTTCTTCTGCGTTAAGCTCCCAGTCGAATGTAGCGCAGTTCTCCGCAGCTTCCTTCGCATTCGCGACACCGCAAAGCGCCGTACCTACGAAATCCTGCTGCGTGCTCCAGTTGATCGCCACCTGTGCCACCGGAACCTTATGCGCGTCCGCGATCTTGTCCATGACCTCAAGAAGTTTCAGGAACTTGTTGAAGTTATCTTCCTGGTACAGTTTACGGTAGAATCCGCCGCGGATGTCATGGGGGTTAAACTCAGGCCTGGTGCGCATCGCGCCGGTCAGAAGGCCGGAACCCAGAGATCCGTAGGTCATGGAATCAATGCCCTTGCCGGCTGCCCACTTCATCAGTTCTTCCTGCTCGCGGCTGACCATGGAGAACGGAGGCTGGATCACGTCGATATCGCCCCACTCCAGCATGGCCTCGATCTGCTCCTGAGAATGGTTGGAAACGCCGATATAGCGGATCAGGCCTCTCTTTTTCAAAACGTTCAGCGCTGACATGGTTTCCGCGACGTCTGTCTGCGGATCCGGATAATGAAGATAGTAGAAGTCTACATAATCCGTGCCCAGAAGTGCCAGAGATGTCGCGATCTCACGCATGATATTTTTGAAAGATCCGCCGCCCTGTACACGGGTCGCCGGCTTATGGGCGTTCGGAACAAGGCTGAATTTTGTGGAGATCATGAAGCTTTCACGGGGGAAATCACGGATCGCTTCACCAACGATCTTCTCTGACGCGCCCCAGCCGTAGCAGGGAGCCGTATCGATCAGGTTCACGCCGCCCTGTAAAGCGGTCTGGATCGCTTCCACTGCGTTTTCGCGAGCGGTGATGATGCCCTTCGTCGTGATTTTTCCGTCTTCATTTTTCACATAGCCGAAGTTTTCCAGGGAGCCGATGCCCCATGTGCCGACTGCGAATGAAGAAACGTCCACATTCGCGTTCTTAAAGTGTTTATAACGCATTTTCTCCTCCTTTAGTCTTCCGCAGAATACTTGATCATACTGAAAACAGTATAATTCTATTGCCGGAGGATTTCAACACTTTCTTTCCTGTGA
>CADCQD010000360.1 GCA_902803485.1 uncultured Eubacteriales bacterium
CCAGGTGAGACCGGAACATAATCCAGCCCTTCCGCTTCCTTAAGAGACAGTTCCTCCATTGTACGAGAGGCGGACAGCCGGATCTCTCCCAGCGGCCGGTAAAAATCATCCTTCAGTGTACGGATCCAGTGGGCGATCCTTCCTCTCCATTCCGAATGCAATACGCTCATGACATTTCCTCCTGTATCCGGGATCAGATCCCTCGATGCTGCTTAATGGCCATATTCTGATTTTACCCCTATTCCCGCATGTTGCGCAATCTCTTTTCGTAAAGATCTCACATCTTAACGTTCCGGTGCGGCGATTCCCGGAAGATCTTCCGCAGGCAGTCAGGCTTGACAGCTTGTTCCGGCGCTTGCTATACTTTTTCCGGATCATAAATGGTAAAGGAGCTCTGAATCATGAAAAAACAGCTGTTGACGATTCTTCTTGCGGCGGTCCTCTTCCTGACGGCGCCGTCAATGTCTGTCCTGGCAGCCGATGTTCTGACTTCGGACCAGGACGTCGTGGATCTGTTCCTTGAGAAAAAGGAAGCCGGCGCTGACAAATTTGAATTCACCGTAAGCGAAGACCTGTTTGACCGGCTGATGGAAAACTACGGTCATCTTCTGCATGTTCTGGAGATCAAAGGCGGCATATCTGATGCCAGCGTGAGCTATTCCAAACAGTCCCGTACCATTTATATGTCCAGGGTCGTTTATTCTGATCTCATCTGGGCAGAATGCACCACGGAAAAGGAAGCATGCCGGGCGGTCCAGGATCTTCTTTCCGCGGGCGACCGTGAATTCCTGCTGCTTACCCCGGTATCTCTTTTAAAGACTCTCGCGAACAGCGGAAATCTGAAAACCTATGCCGCGCAGGCAGGTTTTGTCAATACGAAGATCGACTATTATACAAACGGGGACATTTACGTCAAAGGTGCCGAGCCGTTCACGCTTCCCTGGGCAGCTGTCGAAGATTCCGCGCAGTTTAATGCCGCAATTGAGAGCTTCGCGGAGGAAAACACGGAAGAATTCTATATCGTATTCGCTCCTCCCTTTTTCGACAAGCTGTATGAAGATCAGGAGATGATGGATCAGCTGCATGCCGCCAGTATGCTGGAAACCTACCGTTACTCTTCCGGTTCCGCGGGCGGCGTCCTTCATTATTCCGGCGTCAGCTATACGGAAGATCCATGCAGTATCTGCTATACAGAAGAAGAGATCGTAGAAGCCATTTCCCGGATGGGAGCTCTGGGGCTTTCGAATTTCCGCATCTATCTGGCAGAAGACCTGAAGGACAGTGTATTAGGTTCGAATCTTTCACATCTGCATGAGCTGGAAGCGCAGGCAGGCATGTCCACGGCGGCGCTTTCCTACAGCAGCCGTATGATCTATTATTCTGACGCGAAGATCGTTTCTGATGCCGTGCCCTTAAAAACTCTGGAAGACGCGCTGGCCTATATGGCTGAAAAAACCTCGGAAGCCGCGGAGGATATCACGCTTTTCTGCGAACCCGGGCTTTACAGTACGCTTCTGGGAAAGGCCGGCAGCTTTTCCCTTTCCCGGGACGGCATGGATCCGATCTATGATCTGATCTCGCAGTCCGGTATTTATGACTATGACCTTTCCTCCAGCCGCTCCACCGGGGCTGTTATGATCCACGTCCATACCTATTATCCCGGCACCGAGATCCTTTACGCGCTTGAGACGGATCAGGAAGACGAATTATCCGGCCGGCTTCAGGAGACACTGGAAAGCGCAAGGGAGCTCGCGGAAGAATGCCTCAGAGAAGACCCGCTCGCGACTGCTCTCGCGATCCATGACGCGCTGTGCGAACGAGTCGTTTACGTGGATGACGAAGAAACCGATGAAGACGATACCGCGACCGGCGCCCTGCTGAACGGAGAAGCCAACTGCGACGGGTATTCCGACGCTTTCTACCTGACGGGCACGCTTGCCGGCCTGAAGATCCGTTATCAGCACGGCGACAGCCTGGTCAGAGGCTCCGGGATCGTGCTGATCGGCGATACCATGACCCATATGTGGAATCTGCTTGAGATCGACGGCACCTGGCGGATGGTCGACGTGACCTGGGATGATCATGAACCGGAAACCGCGCATACCTGGTTTAATCTGGGGGCGGACCGCGCGTCCCGCACACATAAATGGAATGAAGAAATGACTGTGGAAATGCTGGAGATCACAGACATGGATACACGTCCGGAAAATGAATATTCCGTTCTTGACCGGAGTGAAATGGAAGCGGCTGTGGACCTGGCCCTTGCAAAGGGAGAAAGCTTCAGCCTGATTTTTGACGACGAAAACTATACAGATCATCAGGAAGCGCTGAATTACATCCGGGCAAATATGAACGGAGCATATCAATACTCCTGGGTAAAAGAAATGCGCCTCCTGGAAATCATCGTGGACCCGCAATGAAAACCGTGATCTTACTGCATGGCCTCAGGGGTTCTCATCTGGCGCTTGAGGCAGTTTCAGAACAATTGAAAAACGCCGGTTACCGGACCGTCACACCGGACCTGCCCGGGACCGGAGAAAGCGCTCCTCTGAAGGATCAGACGCTTTCGGGGTATGTGGAGTGGCTGCACAGCCTGATCCTCTCGCTCATGCTGCCGGAAAAGCCGGTCCTTCTCGGACATTCCATGGGATCCATCATTGCCTCGCATCACGCGGAAAAATATCCGGAAGATACCGATGGCCGGCTGATCCTGATGTCTCCCGTTTTCCGGGAAGCCGCAGCCAGGGAAAAGAACCTCCGGCTGAATCTGAGGATGGAACGGATCATCAGTATGCTGCCTCAAAACCTCGGAAAAGATGTGCTGAAGAGCAAAGCCGTATCCTACTGCGTGTCCAGATACCTTACGGCGGACAGATCCCAGCAAAGGCGCATTGACCGGCAGCACGCGGAATTCTCCGGACGAATGGTCTCCGCGGACGCGTTCCTCTCAGACGCGAGGATCGCCATGCGGGAGCAGTCCGTCATACCGCGGAACAAACAGGTATTATTGATCATCGGAGAAAAGGACAAGCTGGTGCCGGCGGCCTGTGTCAGGCGCGTCGCTGAAGAAACAGGGGCGCGGCTTGTCATGATCCCGAATGCCGGGCACCTGATCAATTATGAACAGCCAAAAGCGGCTGCCGAAGCAGCCGCTGAATTCCTTGGATCCTGATCCGCGCTTGTCACAGCTTAAAAAACAATCCGACCTTTTTCAGGGCTGTCCTGAGTCCCATATACAGCGCGGCCACAATGGCGATGGACACTGCCGAATTGATCACAGTCACCACAAGATTGATCGCGAAGGATACTTCCGCCGCCGGTTTGCCCAGGATCAGGATCTTATACAGATACCGGAGAAACGGATCAAATACCGCGTTAAACGCAAGGCCTGCCGCAGCCGCGATCATCATCCACCGGAATACCTTTTTCGGATCTGTCTCATGGGTGATATGCCCGATGCGGTGCGCGATCACTCCTGTGATCACTCCCATCAGCAGCTTGATCACAAAAGTGATCGGCGCTTCCACAATGTATACCGGATCGATCAGGTCGGCGATGGTCAGTCCCACAGCGCCGCCCAAACCGCCGTACAGACTGCCCAGAAGCAGCGCCCCCAGTATCACAAACGCGTTTCCCAGATGGACAGAGACCTGTCCGCTGCCCGGAGTCGGGATCCGGATCGCCAGAAATGTGAACACCACATAAGTCACTGCGGCAAAAACGCCGGCAAACGCTGTTTTCTGCAGCGTTTCTTTTCTTTTTTGTTCAGATGATCCATTTTCATTCCGTCTTTCTTTTTCAGTACTCATATCTCATCCTTTCTGACATATATCCTGTGATCCGCGGCGCCTTTGTCTCAGCATCAGAAACGCCGTTCCGCCGCGTTTACGGTATTTGTAGGATATTATAGTAGAATTTCCGAGAATATCAAGTGAAATCCATAAGCC
>CADCQD010000361.1 GCA_902803485.1 uncultured Eubacteriales bacterium
ATCATACCCAGCGTCCGCGGAATCGGTGTCGCACTCATAACGAGCACATGCGGCGGATCTTCGCGTTTTAAAAGAGCCGCCCTCTGCCGCACGCCGAACCTGTGCTGCTCATCGGTCACAAGGAGAGCAAGCGAAGCATATTCTGCCTTTTCCTGTAGAAGTGCATGCGTACCGATGATAATCCTGGTTTCACCGGATCGCATCATCCTGTAGATCTGTCGTTTTTCGGCAGCTTTTGTCGATCCGGTCAGAAGAACAGGATTAAAACCCGCAAGACCGTTCTCTAAAAGCAGCTTCTGCATCGCATTAAAATGCTGTTTTGCCAGAACTTCGGTCGGCGCCATGATGGCTGCCTGATACCCGTTCTTCGCGGTCATTATCGCGGCAAGAAACGCGACGATCGTTTTTCCGGAACCTACGTCCCCCTGAATCAGACGGGACATCAATGAATGGCCGCACAGATCCCGTTCAATCTGGTGCCAGACATTCATCTGGGCTCCCGTAAGTGTATAAGGAAGACGCTCGATGATCTCTTCCGTCTCCCAGACCGGATGCAGTTCCCAGCTATTTACAAAGGCATCCGCCTTCTCCCGGAGAAGACGGATGCTCAGGATAAACATTAAAAATTCGTCGAAAGCCAGTCGGTTTCTGGCTTCAAATAAGCTTTCTCTTGTAGACGGAAAATGAATATTTTCCACCGCGAAATTGCGTTCTGCAAGATGATACCTGCTCCTGATCTCTTCCGTGAGATATTCGGGCAGCAGGTCGTTTTCGGATAAAGCCTGGCGAATAAGCCGGGTCAGCAGTTTGCCGTTCAGCCCGGCTGTAAGGGGATATACAGGCTGAAGCGTATCCTGAAGCCGCATATAGTCGTCCAGGGAATAAATCTCCGGATGCTCCAGAACGATACGGCCGCGCCGGTTTACAGGCTTTCCATAGAAGACATAAACACCGCCTTTGCTCAGTGTGCTTCGAAGATAGGCAGCCCGATACCAGATGATCGGCATTTTCCCGCTTTCATCCGCCCCCGTTGCCGTAACGATCGGGATGCGGGTGCCCTTTGTTATATTGATGCCGGTTGTCAGCCGCAGCCGGAGCGTACAGACCTCACCTTCACGGATGTCCTTCACCTGAACCGGCTCATGATACTCGCGATATGTCCTGGGATAATACCGGATGAGGTCTTCCACCTCATAAATCCCTGCTTTCCCGAGCACCTTTTCGGTCTTCTCACCGACTCCTTTTAGTTCTCTGATTTTTTTCATTCCTGATACTTAAACCGTGACCGGCGGGACAGATTTCATATCCGGTTATTCAACAGATATAATATAGTAGTAGATCGGCTGTCCGCCTTCAATCATTTCAATCTCAAGATCGGAGTACTGTTCTTCCAGAAGGGCAAAGAGCTCCTGGGCCTCTTCTTCCCCGACACCGCCGCCGTAATAAACGCTGATCACCTCAGAATCCTCGTCCACCATAGCCTTTACGGTGTCAAGCGCAACGGCAGAACGCTCCTGCCCTACGGCAAGAATTCCGTGATCGCCGACACCCATGGCATCGCCCTGATGAATCTCTTTCTCATCCAGCCTGGTATCCCGCACGGCGTAGGTCACCTGTCCCGTCTTTACCATACTGGCAGCTTCTTCCATGACAGCGAGATTCTCTTCTCCGGACATCTCGGCCACAAAGCTGATCAGAGCAGAAATCCCCTGCGGGATGGTCTTTGTGGGAACCACGATGATTTCACGGTCCTTGGTGAGATCGCGCGCCTGGTTTGCTGCAAGAATGATGTTCTTATTGTTCGGGAAGATATAAACCGTCTTTGCTCTGACGCGCCGAATGGCATTTATCATATCGTCCGTGCTGGGGTTCATCGTCTGACCGCCTTCAATCAGGTAGTCAACACCGAGGTCCTTGAAGACGCCCGAGAGTCCCTCGCCTGCGGAGACGGCGATAAAGCCATAATCTTTAAGCGGAGTGTTCTCCTCATCGCGTGCAAGCTGTTCCGCTGCAAGTCTTTCGGCATCCTTGATCAGCTTCTCCTGATGCTCGTCCCGCATGTTGTCGACCTTCATACGCGAAAGTGCGCCATAGGTAAGACCTTTCTCGAACACTTCGCCGGGATGGTTCGTATGGACATGAACCTTAACGATTTCGTCATCCGCGACGATGACAACCGAGTCGCCCATGGAGAGCAGATAATCTTTGAAAGAACGCTCCTCCTCGTCTGTCATCGGCTTTTCAAGCAGAATGATAAACTCTGTACAGTAGCCGAATTTAATTTCCTTTTCAGCCTGCTCCGAAATCTTTGTCACAGCTGGTCCTGAAGAAGCCGGAGTGAAGGATGAATAGTCGATCTCTTTCCCCTGGAATCCATCAAACGCACCGCGCATCACTTCGACAAGACCCTGACCGCCGGAATCGACGACACCGGCTTCTTTAAGTACGGGCAGCATGTCGGGAGTTCTGGCGAGGGTCTCTTCGGCACAGGCCAGCTCTTCCTTAAAGAAATTGTCCAGATTTTTATCTTCTTTACTGACG
>CADCQD010000362.1 GCA_902803485.1 uncultured Eubacteriales bacterium
ATCAAAAAGGTCCGGTGCGGCATTCTTTACATCATGAAAGGAAAACAGGATCATGAAGAAAAAAGAGCTGATCGCAATGCTGCTTGCGGGCGGACAGGGTAGCCGCCTGGGTGTGCTGACTGCGAAGATGGCTAAGCCTGCCGTTTCTTTCGGCGGCAAATACCGCATCATTGATTTTCCGCTGAGCAACTGCATCAACTCCGGCGTGGACACTGTCGGCGTAATGACCCAGTATCAGCCGCTCCGCCTGAATTCCCATATCGGCATCGGCATCGCGTGGGATCTGGACCGGACGACGGGAGGAGTTACCATACTTTCTCCTTATGAGCGGAGTGAAAACAGTGAATGGTACACCGGCACTGCGAACGCTATTTATCAGAACATCGGTTATATTGACAGCTTTGATCCCACATACGTACTGGTTCTTGGCGGCGATCATATCTATAAAATGGATTATGAACTGATGCTGAATTACCATAAGGCCAGAAAAGCGGACATTACCATGGCTGCCATGCCGGTGCCCATTGAAGAAGCCAGCCGCTTCGGCGTGCTGGTCACAGATCCGGACACCGGAAAGATCACGGATTTCGAAGAGAAACCCGAACACCCCAGAAGCAACCTCGCTTCCATGGGCATTTATATTTTCACCTGGAGCGTTCTTCGCGACGCGCTCATCCAGAATAAGGACGTTCCTTCGCTGGATTTCGGAAAACATGTAATTCCCTACTGCCACGCGAACGGCAATCCGGTCTACTGTTATGAATACAACAGCTACTGGAAGGACGTAGGCACACTGTCCTCCTACTGGGAGGCGAACATGGAGCTGATCGATCTGGTGCCGGTATTCAATCTCTATGAGGAATACTGGAGGATCTATACCAACAGCGTGACCAATGAGCCTACGTATATCGACACCTACGCGGACGTCACCCGGAGCATCGTCAGTGAAGGCTGCGAGATCTACGGGCAGGTATCCAATTCCGTACTGGGTACGAACGTAACCGTCGGACCCGGCGCGGTGGTCCGTGATTCCATCATCATGGCGAACACGGTCATCGGCGCGAATACCCGGCTGGAGAAAGCGATCATCGCGGAAGACTGCGTGATCGGAAGCGACTGTGTACTGGGCGAGGGCGAGTACAGAGAAAGCACGTACAACCCGAAGGTCTACAGCGCGGACCTTGTAACTATCGGCGAGCGCAGTATCATCCCGGATCATGTTTCCATCGGAAAGAATACGGCGATCTTCGGCGAAACTTTGCCGGAGGATTATCCGAACGGACGTCTGGAGTCCGGCGATGCGATCGTAAAGGCAGGTGATGTGGAATGAAGGCGATCGGTATCATTTTAGCCGGCGGCAATAACAGACGCATGCAGGCTTTGACAACCAAGCGCGCCATCGCGGCTATGCCGATGGCCGGACAGTGCAGAGCGGTGGACTTCGCGCTGACCAATATGACGAATTCGCATATTCAGAAGGTCGCGGTCCTCACGCAGTATAACACCAAGTCTCTCAATGAGCATCTGAATTCCTCCAAATGGTGGGATTTCGGCCGGAAACAGGGCGGTTTATTCGTATATTCGCCTACGATCACACAGGAGAATCTCAGCTGGTACCGCGGAACCATCGATTCCATTTACCAGAACATCCATTTTTTGAAGGAAAGCCATGAGCCGTATGTCATCGTGGCCTCCGGAGACGGCATTTACAAGCTGGATTATTCCAAGGTGCTGGATTATCATATCGCGAAGCGTTCAGACATCACGGTAGTGACCACCCGGTGCCAGGAATGGGAGGACGTAAACCGTTTCGGACAGGTCATCACGGACAAAGACGGCAGGATCACGGACTTTGAGGAAAAGCCCATGGTGATGGAAACTTCAGAAGTCAACTGCGGCATTTATGTGATCAGGAGGCGCCTTCTGATCGAACTTCTGGAAACCTGTATCCAGGAAGACCGGTATGACTTTGTCCGGGACATCCTGGTACGCTACCGGAACCTGAAGCGGATCTATGCTTACCATCTGGACGGCTACTGGAGCAACATCGCTACAGTACAGTCCTATTTCCGGACCAACATGGATTTCCTGGATGCCGGCATCCGCCACGCGTTCTTCAAGGAAGAAGGCGCAGTACTGACAAAGGCAAACGACTTCCCGCCCGCTAAGTACAATCCCGGATGCTGCGTACGCCACAGCATCGTAGCCAGCGGCACGATCATCAACGGCACGGTAGAGGATTCCGTGATATTCAAGAGCTCCTTTATCGGATCCAACTGCAGGATCAAAAATTCCATCATTTTAAATGATGTTTATATCGGTGATAATACTGTGATCGAGAACTGTATTGTGGAAAGCCATAATACGATCTACGCGAACAGCACTTACATTGGTGACCCCAGCAACGTCCGCGTTGTTGTGGAACATAATGACCGTTTCATCATATAGAAACGGTCGTATCAGGCAAAGGAGAAACAGATGAATATCACAGATGTCAGAGTACGGAAGGTCGACAAGGAAGGAAAGATGAAAGCAGTCGTTTCCGTAACGATCGATGACGAATTTGTCGTTCATGACATTAAAGTCATCGAAGGAGAAAACGGACTGTTCATTGCAATGCCGTCAAGAAGAAGTGCCGACGGGCAGTATCGGGACATTGCGCATCCTATTAATTCCGTTACACGTGCCTCCATGCAGGAACTGATCCTGGAGCGCTATGAACGCGCGGTTGAGGAAGGCTCTCTGGACAGTGAAGAAAATTACTGACAGGGACACGACAACAGGTTGAGACAGAACGGCAGCATGATGAGACAGAACTGGCATCAAGACGTGACATAATTCTGGAAAGGGAGAGATCGAAAGATCTCTCCCTTTTCACTTGGGCCAGGGGGAGCCAGGGGGCCAGGGAGCCAGGGGGACGGTTCTCTTGGCTTCAAGAGCCAAGAGAACCGTCCCCCTGGCTACCCCTGGCTACCTCTGGCTGCTCCTGGCCGCATATTGCCGGGTTTCCTATTGAATCCCTGCGCCGCTTCGTATATAATAATTTTAATATGACATCTGGGCCGGGCGATTTAGTTTATACATAAGGAAAATTCATAAAATCATCCAGGAGGAATGAAGTGGGAAAGAGTCTTGAAGAGTGGAAACCCGGAGATCCGATGATCAATGCCGGAGATTACTGGCAGGATCCGAATTACGTGGCGGAAGACCCGGAGAAGGAGAAGCTTGTCCTGAAGCTGGCGACGCTGATCACGGACCGTTATGTGAAGAAGTTTACGGGAAAGATCAATAACCGGGATCCGGAATACTGGATGCTGGATATGATCCTGAATAAGGAGCAGGTGAAGTTCCTGCTGAATTTTAAGAAGACCCGCGTGCCTTATACCGTGGCGGAACTTGCGGAAAAGAACCACATGTCCATGGAAGACACGCAGAAAATGGTGGAGGATCTCCGCTGGATCGGCATCATTGAACAGACCCGGGCGAAGACGCCGGACAAACATCTGCAGTATGAACTGCCTATTTTTGTCCCCGGCAGCGCGGAATTTATGATGATGCAGGATCCATTGACGGAGAAATTCCCGCAGCTGGCCACGTTTTTTAACCTGATGACGCAGCTCCCCCTGGGCGGCATTACGCAAATGGTGCCTCCGGGAGGCGCGGGTATCGGCATGCATACGATCCCGGTGGAAAAGGCGATTTCCATGGAGAACGAGTCCGTACCGGTGGAGCATCTGTCCCGCTGGATC
>CADCQD010000363.1 GCA_902803485.1 uncultured Eubacteriales bacterium
CGGCTTCTCCTTCAACTGCTGGCTCGACGCTGAACATACCCAGGTCGATGAAGAAAAGCTGAAGGCCTGCTATGTGCTGGCGACCCAGTTCTACAACGACGATATCTACAATGCGGCGCAGGTTGAAGGCGGCGGCACCCCCTCCATCAAGGGCTTCGACCAGACCGATGACCCGAACCTGAAGGTCGTTATCGACACCTTCTTCAATGCCTCCAACGTCCAGCTGTGGTACGACCAGTATCTGCCCGCCTCCGTGACGGAAGTGCATAAGGATATGATGGGCGAACTGTTCGGCCTGACCAAGACCCCCGAAGAAGTGGGCCAGGCGCAGGACGAAGCGATGGCGAAAGCCCGCGAAGAGTAATCCAGTCTGACACCTGATCCGGAATACCCGCAGGATTTCTTCCTGCGGGTATTCCTTGATTCGTTTTTGCATCAAACCATTTCCGAAGGAGGAAACCGGAATGGCCAAACTGAGAGGCATGGCAAAAAGGGATGCGCGGAGCACGGCAATCGCGGCAACCATCTTCCTTTTTCCGGCCGTCGCGCTGCTGATTATCTACATGGTATATCCGATCATTGATACGTTTCTGATCAGCCGGCTGAAATGGAACGGGTTCTATACGGCGGAAAAAATCAATGTCGGATGGGACAACTGGGCTACGCTGATCAACGATCAGCTTTTCTGGAATGCATTTCTTCACAATGTCATTCTGATGGTGTGCTCCATCCTGATCCAGATCCCGCTGGGCCTGATGCTGGCCACTTTCCTGGATGCCGGCGGCAGAAAATTCAACATCTTCAAGATTATCTGGTTCCTGCCGTATCTGATGAGTTCTGTGGCGGTGGCGTTCCTGTTCTATTACCTGCTGGCCACGAACGGCGGCCTGATCTCCGGCCTTGCCACACTGCTTTCGGGGAAACGGACCATGGTGGACCTGATGGGGTCCTCTCCCCAGGCACTGTATGCGGTGATCGGTGTCATCGCGTGGCAGTATACACCTTTCTACATGGTGTATTTCATCGCGGGGTATTCGAACATCGATACATCCCTGTATGAAGCGGCGGTGATCGACGGCGCAAACCGGCGGCAGTACCTGTTCAAAGTTGCAATTCCTCTTCTGGGACCGATTTTCAAAACGGCATGCACCATGTCCCTGATCGGATCCCTGAAGTATTTTGATCTGATCTGGAACATGACGCAGGGCGGGCCGTCCGGCGGAACGGAACTGATGGCCACCTACATGTACAAAATGTCGTTCCAGAAGTTCAATATGGGCTACGGCTCCGCCATTGCGGCCGGCATGTTTATCCTGATTACCGTAATCGCGCTGCTGTTCCAGAAAGTTTTCGTTGTGAAGGAGGATTACTGACATGAGCAATTTTGCGAATCCTCAGCGCGAAAAGATGAAGAGCCGGATCGCCTGGACGATTGTGATCTTCCTCGCGGTCATCTGGCTGATCATTACGATCGGGCCGTTCATTTTCATGGCGCTGAACTCCTTCCGCGACAAAAAGATGATGGGGCGTCAGGGTGTGCTGCATCTCCCGGATCCGTGGTACTTCAAGAATTATCCGGATGTCATCACCAACGGCTTCTTCGGTTTCTTCTTCCGCTCCGTGATTATCGTAAGCATCTCCCTGGTGCTGATGCTGATTATCTCCGCGTTTGCCGCCTATCCGCTGGCCCGGATGAAGTTTAAACTGAGAGGCCTGCTGTATGCCGGTATCGTGGCTATGATGTCCGTGCCGATGCACGTGACGCTGATCCCCGTCTACCAGATGACGAATACCATGGGCCTGAACAACAATCTGTTCTCGCTGCTGGGACCGTATGTGGCCTTTGCGCTGCCGATGGCTGTATTCATCCTGACGGGCTTCATGATGACGATCCCGTCGGAGATGGAGGAAGCGGCCGTGATTGACGGATGCAACAAGTACAACATGTTTTTCCGGATCATTCTGCCGCTTTCCAAGGCGGGCCTGTCCACGCTGGCGATCTACAACGCCGTCGGCATGTGGAATGAGTTCGCTTTTGCGAATACCTTCCTGACGGATATCCGGGTGAAGACGCTGCCCCTGGCCCTGGGCGCCTTCAAAGGAGAGCATTCACAGGACACACCGCTGATTCTGACGGTGCTGACGCTTTCGGCACTGCCGACGATTATCCTGTTCATCATTTTCCAGGACAAGCTGGTCAAGGGTATGATGGCCGGCGCGGTCAAGGGCTGATCCGGAAATCGGGAAGAAGCTGTTTCTGAAACAGAAAACAAAAAAAGACAGGAGTGATCTGTTCATGAGAGCAGACAGGGAATACCGGCTGCGGCTGACGGAAGAAGCCAGAAATATTGTTGCGCAGATGTCACTGGAAGAGAAAGTGAATCTGATGAGCGCGAACCTGGATGTCAGCATCCTGACCCC
>CADCQD010000364.1 GCA_902803485.1 uncultured Eubacteriales bacterium
TCCGGGGTGACGTTTGAAGTAAAACCCGGCAGCCGGATCGCCCTGACCGGCCGGAACGGGTGCGGCAAGACCAGCCTGCTGAAGCTGCTGTGCGGAGAGGATATCCGTTATACCGGTTCGATCATGCAGCCCGGGCGGCTGAAGATCTCCTATGTGCCGCAGGACGCGTCCGGACTGCGCGGTACGCTTGCGGAGTACGCGCTCCGGTGCGGCGTGGATGAGGAACGTTTCCGTGCGATGCTCGGGAAGCTGGATTTTACCGGCCCGCAGTATAACTCCCGCATCGAGGATTACAGCGACGGCCAGAAAAAGAAGGTGCTGCTGGCCCGCAGTTTATGCGAGGACGCCAATCTCTTTATCTGGGATGAACCGCTGAACTTTGTGGACATCCTGTCCCGCATACAGATCGAAAACGCCATCCTGGCCTATCAGCCGGCGATCATTTTTGTCGAACATGACCGGATCTTCTGCGAGCGCACTGCGACAGAGATCGTTGAGATAAAGAATTAGAGCTCTCTTCGGGCCTGTCTCACGTACAGCGCGGCGGGAGAACGGGCCGCCCCGTTTATTCACGTCCCGCGGGTTTCTCAGGGTATACTTATTACTGTAATACGGCCCGGAAAACATAGAAAGCATATGGACTCCCGGAGAAAAAGCTTAAAAAGGACAGATTCATGACCGACTTCGACTATTCCATTGTAAAAAACCCCGAGATCTTTCAGCAGAACCGCCTGGACGCGCATTCCGACCACCGCTGTTACGCAAACCGGGCGGAGTGGGAGCGGGAAGAGAGCAGCTTCCGGTATTCGCTGAACGGTATCTGGAAATTCTCCTATGCCAAAAATTACGCGCTTTCGGTAAAGGATTTCTTCAAAGCCGAAGCAGACTGCCATGACTGGGATGAGATCCGGGTCCCCGCCCATATCCAGACGGAGGGGTATGACGTCCCGCAGTACACCAATACGCAGTACCCCTGGGAAGGCCATGATGATCCGAAACCGGGTGAGATCCCCACGCATTTCAATCCGACGGCAAATTATGTAAAGTATTTTTACCTGCCGGAATCCATGCGCGGAAAACCGGTCTTCATCAGCTTCCAGGGTGTGGAAAGCGGGATGGCGCTGTGGCTGAACGGCGCCTATGTGGGTTACAGCGAGGATAGCTTTACTCCCTCCGAATTTGATCTGACTCCTTACCTGCAGGAAGGCGAAAACAAACTCGCCGTTCAGGTCTTCAAATGGACCGCCGGTTCCTGGTGCGAGGATCAGGACTTTTTCCGTTTTTCCGGGATCTTCCGCGATGTCTTCCTGTATACCATACCGGAAGTCCATATCCGGGACATGAAAGTTCAGACCCTTTTGAATGACGATCTCACGCAGGCAGATCTTGCCCTTGAGCTCAAAGCCGAAGGAAGCGGGAGCTGCCGGATCCGGCTGCTGGACGGCGAGCGCTGTATTGCCTCGGAAGAGACTGCCCTTTCGGAATGCACCGGACTGCGGATCCCGGTGGATGTGCCGCAGCTGTGGAGCGCTGACTTCCCGAAGCTCTATGCTCTGGAGCTGGAAGTATTGAAAGCGGACGGGACCCTCTGCGAATATATCTGCGAATCGGTGGGCTTCCGCCGTTTCGGGCTGAAAGACGGGATCATGACGCTGAACGGACAGCGGATCGTTTTCAAAGGCGTGAACCGGCACGAGTTCTGTTCAGCCGCGGGACGGGTGATCACGGATGAGATGATCGAACAGGATCTCATCACAATGAAACGGAATAACATCAACGCCGTCCGGACGAGCCATTACCCGAACAGAAGTACGCTGTACCGTCTGTGCGACCGTTATGGGCTCTATGTGATCGATGAGACCAACCTGGAAGCTCACGGTGTCTGGGATGCCATCGTTTTCGGCCTGGAACAGGAGGATTTTGCGGTTCCCGGCAGCCGTCCGGAATATACCGGCATGGTGCTTGACCGTGCCCGGAGCATGTACGAGCGGGACAAAAACCACGCCTGCATCCTGATCTGGTCCCTGGGAAATGAAGCCTACGGCGGGGAAAACTTCAGGAAGATGTCCGAATATTTCCACAAGGCGGATCCGACCCGTCTTGTCCATTATGAAGGGGTGACCCA
>CADCQD010000365.1 GCA_902803485.1 uncultured Eubacteriales bacterium
CAGGAAATGCGGCAGGATAAACGGTACATAGGTATCGATCAAATTCAGCTTATTATAGAAAATATACTGAGAGATAACCGTCACCTGGCTGGGAAGCATCATGGTCACCAGAAGAACGGCGAACCAGATATTGCGTCCCTTGAATTTCAGACGTCCGAATCCGTAAGCCACGAGGCCCGCGCTCAGGATCGAACCGATCACGTTCATGATGCAGATGAACAGCGAGTTCTTAAAGAACGTGGTAAAACTCAGGTCGCTGGTCACATGCCAGCCCTCTCTGTAGTTGAAAAGGGTCCATTCCTTCGGCCATAACGCCTTGTCTCCCAGCGCATTCGTATATTTGAATGTCGCGAAGAACCACCAGAGGATCGGATAGACCATCAGAGAAGACATAAAAATCAAAAGCGCGTGTGTCAGAATTTTTCTTACGGTACTTTTCTTCATGTTCTCCTCCTTTCCTTAATCCTCGTAATGAACCCAGTACTTCGAAAGGATGAAATTGATCGCGGTGAATACCGCGATGATGCCCAGAAGGATCCAGGCAAGTGCTGACGCATAACCCATCTGGTATGCAGTGAATGCTTTTTCATAAAGCATCAGGGCGTACAGATATGTAGAATGCGCCGGGCCGCCGCTGGAGACCAGGTAGGCGGAATTGAACTGCTGGAACGCAGTGATCATGCTGTTGATCAGGTTGAAGAATACCACCGGAGAGAGCATGGGTACCGTGATATGGAAGAAACATCTCACGGCGCCTGCGCCATCGACCTTCGCGGATTCATACAGCGATTTCGGTATCTGCTTCAGACCTGCAAGGAAGATGATCATACTGGATCCGAACTGCCACACATTCATCAGCATCAATGTGGGCAGCGCGAGCTTCGTACTGACCAGCCACGGAACCGGCTCGCCGCCGAAGAACTGGATAATAGCGTTCACATAGCCGTCCAGGCCGAAGATGTTTTTCCACACCATGGAAACAGCAACGGATCCGCCGATCAGGGACGGAAGGTATACCATCGTCCGGTAGAAGCTCATGCCCTTGACGTCCTTGCTGAGCAGATTCGCGATGAACAAAGCGAAAATCAGCTTTGCCGGAACCGCGATCAGTACGAATTTGAAGGTCGTCTTCAGGGACTTGGTGAAGTTCAGGTCCATATTAAAGATCTGCTTGTAGTTCTTTGTACCGATCCATTTGGGAGACCCGAACATGTTGTAGTCATTAAATGACAGATAAAATGAATAGATCATTGGCCAGGCCGACAGGAGAAGGAATCCGATCAGCCACGGCGCGATATATGCATACCCGCCGAAGTTTTCGGAAAATCTCTTTCTTCGGATCTGCTGGACTCTCTCATGTTGAGCATTATTATTTTCCAAGATGCCCCTCCTTTCCTGTTTATCGTCCTGCAGCACTTATTTCAACGGCATCACTTCCTTTCTCTCATATTTGTCCAACAAAGTTTCCTGAACATCCGTTTTCCGGCTCGTTCCGTGATCCATCCGCGGCGGATACGTGTATTTGCCAGAGTAAAATCTTACTATATATTTATTACAAAGATACGATATTTTGGTAATTCTGTCAATGTAAAAAGCGCATTTTCCGTGTATTTTCATAAAAAAACCGCACGGAGATATAAACCCGCGCGGTTTTGTCTTGCTGCGAAGCATGATCGTCCTACCGGTCTTCGGCGCCGGTTCCCAGTGCTTCCAGTTTTTCTTTTCTCCGGTCCACCCGCTGAGGCGGAATGATATCTCCGGACTTTGTCAGCGCCCACTTGGTCAGCATCGGGCCGGCCAGCTCATAGATCAGTACAGAAAACAGGACGATATTGCGGATCAGATTCCCGTCCTCTCCCAGGGCCATGGCGCTCACACACATTCCGAGCGCGACTCCCGCCTGCGGCAGAAGAGTCCAGCCCAGATATTTCTGCACCATCGGATCGCATTTCATCATCCGGGTGCTGCCGTAGGAACCGATGAATTTGCCGGCCGAACGGAAAAGGATATACACCACACCCACCAGAACGATCATAACGTCACTGAATACACCCAGTTCCAGCTGCGCGCCGGAAAGCACAAAAAACAAAGCGAAAAGCGGCGACGTCCAGCGGTCCGCCCGTTCCATAAGATCAAAGGACAGCGGACAGATGTTGCAGAATACCGTACCCATCATCATCAGGACGAGCAGCGTCGAAAAACCGAAATGGATCTCTCCGATCTGAAACTTTACCATGCTGAGGGCAACGGTCAGGACCACAAAGCAGATCACCAGATTCAGACGGTTGGAATTTGAGTGGAACATTTTTTCCAGCTGCGTCAGGATCCATCCGAACAGCGTGCCCAAAGCCAGGGACAGAAGGATCTCCAGAACCGGCTCCAAAAGGATCGATAACAGATCCGCCTCCCCGCTCTGAAGCGCCTGGGCGATCCCGAAGGAAGCGGCAAAGCTCACCAGCCCCACCGCGTCATCCAGCGCTACCACAGGCAGCAGGATCTTCGTGACCTTGCCCTTCGCCTTAAACTGGCGGACGACCATCAAGGTAGCTGCCGGCGCGGTTGCCGTAGCGATAGAGCCTAACGTAATAGCCGCAGGCAGAGAAAGCCGGTCCGGGATCAGGAAATGGAGCGCGATCAGCGCTGCGTCCACGAAGATCATCGCGACGATACCCTGCAGGATACCGACTACCAGCGCCTGCTTCCCGGTTTCCTTAAGGTCTGATAAACGGAATTCGGAACCGATGGCAAAAGCAATAAAGCCAAGCGCGGCGTTGGAGATATTCCCAAGCGCGTCCAGCTGTCCCATTTCCTGAAAGCCGACGCCGGAAACACCCAGCCGCCCCAGGCAGTAAGGGCCGATCAGTACACCGGCGATCAGATAAGACGTAACGTCCGGCAGATGAAAATGCTTCAGTACCCGTGTCATCATCAGGCCTGCAAACAAAGCAATCGTAAGCGATAACAGAACTGTCATATCATATGCTCCTGAAAGCGGCTTTCATCAGCAGTTCCGCCGCTTTTAACCTCACTTAATATAGGAGCATCTTCCTGTGAAATCAAGATAAAAAAGTACTGAAAAATAAGTCCGGAACGGGAGGATCCATGGAATTTTTACCAATTTTCGGAAAAAGCAGCCAAAGAAAGCCCTTCCAGTTATGAAACTTAATTGCATTATCAATAATTTTATA
>CADCQD010000366.1 GCA_902803485.1 uncultured Eubacteriales bacterium
CAGAAGATCAAGGATCATCCACTTCCAGCTTTGTGCTGCGGTGATCTTTTTTAAAGCCAGGGAGATGCCTGTGACCAGGAGCATTCCCGCGCAGAGAACGGTTCCTGCCAGACTCAGCATGATAAGCACTGCCAGAATCTTATCTCCTGCCAGGGGGCCAGGTCCGTCCCGGTTGATCAGTCCGGGAAGCGATGAAGCCATAAAGAAAAGACTTGCTGCGGATACCAGAAACAGCAGCAACGTTGTTATGACCAAGACTTTGTTTGCCTTTATTACTGCAGCGTTCTTCACCGCATATCACCTCCTTCTGGCACCCTCTTCCATTTCTCTTCTGGTCCTGTCGGCCGTACCGTTTGTAAAGCCGAAGCCGATCTCCTCTTTTCCGGCAAGAAGGTCGCTGTATACGCTGTCGGCGAAAGCATCCAGATCAGCCCCGTTATCGTGAATTCCCGGGCCTCCCAGGTTGGTCCTTACCGCAGGCGGAACGATCTCCTGAACCATGATCCCTTTGTCCTTAAGCTGTTCTCTCAGGGTGAAGGTGAAGGAATGGATGCCGGCCTTTGTCGCCCCGTATACCGGAACCCATACCGGCGGCCGGAAAGCCAGCCCGGAGCTTACGTTGATGATCCGGGCATTTTCCTTTCCCGACAGGAAGGGGATGAACAGACCGCAAAGATGGATGGGACCTTCAAAATTCGTGGCGATCTCCTTTTTCCAGACAGCCCAGTCCATGGCGGTCAGGTCCAGCCGCTGCTGGATCCCTGCGTTATTAATGAGGATATTGGTGCCGGGGTACTTTTCTTTTATGGTTTCAAAGAGCCTGATCCGATCAGTTTCAAAACTCACGTCGGCAAAAACCGTTTCCAGCCCCGGATGTTCTTCTGCGGTCTTTTTCAGCTTTTCTTCATTTTTTCCGCAGATGATCACGGTATTGCCATCCTTCAGATACCGGTCCGCAAGAGCCAGACCGATGCCGGAGGTCCCTCCGGTAATAAGTACGGTATTTTTCATGTTACTGATACCTCCTTAACGACAGTGTCAACTGTACATATCCTTCGTCCTTCTGCCGGATTGTTTTCAGATACCTTCATTTTCCAGGGACTCACGGAAAGGCGTTTCATCTTCCGTTCTGTGGTCTTCCGCAGCAACATCTTCCAAGAGGTTATTGAAGTTTTCCGCCGTGGGTTCCAGGCTGTAGGGCCATTCAATGAGCCTTACCTGATTCTCCCTGCAGCGTGCGCGCTTCTGTTCATCCAGTTCCTGCCTTAAGGAAAGCGCTTCCTCCCCGCCGAAAAAATCCACCGGCAGAAAATGCTGGATCCCCTGATACTCAATGGCTGTCTTCAGCGAAGGGATATACAGATCCAGGCTCTGCCGGCCCAGCCAGTCCGGCCGGAACTGGTACAGGGTATCCGGATGCTTTTCCCGGACCGCATGGAACAGGCTCAGCTCATGCTTCCATTTCGGCCTGATGATCCCTTCCGCGGTCAGCCGGGTACGGATCTTTGTCCGCTCCAGCCGCCAGTCCGTCTTCATGCCGTCCTTCTCTTCATACAGCTTAAGATCGGTATACCACCACTGAAAGAGCGGCATGATGATCTCCGTCAGATTTCTGAAGATCTCCAGTTCAGACCCGAAATACCCGCACTCCAGCATATGGCGGATATTCCGCCTGACATAAACCGTTTTCGAAGGATTAAAATGAAACGGCAGATTTCCCTGATACCGGGCGGTCCGGTCCGGAAGATAAGGTGAACGAAGCACACAGCCCTTCTCCATAAGGTGCGTCTGATACCAGGGGAAGGAATAATCATACAGCGAATAGCCTCCGTACAGATCCTCCGAAGCCTGGTCATAAAGCAGATGATACATAAGAAGGACCGTACCCATATCCGCCTTATCAAACACCGCCAGAAAATGGCGCTTCTCTTCATCCGGAAAAAGATTCCGGACAGTCCGGACGCTCTCCGCCTTCCTGCAGACCTCTGTCACTACGAAAAACTGTGATGCAAAGCTTTCCGGAAACAGAAAACCAGCTTTATGATCCGTTTCCAGATCTTCAAACTGCGCCATAAAGGCTTCTACATAAGGATTTGCCGGAAGCAGCCCGGCTTCTTCTATAAGCTGCTTTGTTTCCTTCCGGTAAGGAAGATCCTGCCAGGACAGCTGCACCAGGAAGCTGTCGTATCCCTCCTGTTCATATTCCGCCCTTACATCCTCATATTCTTCCCGCCAGGATTCATGCTCCGGGATCAGTTCCGCCATGGTGGATAAGATCTTTTTCTCATGAAACTGAGGATATTTTTCCCAGAGCCTGTCCAGTCGATCAAAGGACCGAGATTCCGTTGGTTTTTCATGGATCGGCGGATACATGACTTTTCCTGTACCTCCTGTCGCCGCTTTTCCGGCAGTTATGCTTTTCCGGCCTGTTGCTGTTTTTTCGGCTGTTCTACTTATCCAATGATTCACTGACAAAAACAACCGACGTCGGTGAAGAGGTGACCATGACGCTTTCCTGATTAAAGAAAGCGCAGACATCCTTGGCGATCTCCAATACCA
>CADCQD010000367.1 GCA_902803485.1 uncultured Eubacteriales bacterium
AACGAGCCCCAGACACCGGCGATGCGGATGCCGACGAAACTCGCGCAGTTTAACGCGAGCGGTCCCGGCGTCATCTCGGCGATGGCCACGATGTCCCCGACTTCCGCCTCATTCATCCAGCCATGAGAGATCATCTCCGCGTTCAGAAGCGGCACCATGGACATTCCGCCGAAAGAAGCCAGGCTGATCTTCACATACGTCCAGTACAGTTCAAAAAGCAGCTTAAGCATCCAGGCCTCCCCTCTTCCTCCGGAGGAAGGATACCAGGAGTCCTGTCAGCGCCGCGCCGAAAATGATCAGGATCGCGCTGATGTCTGTGAAAAGAAGAAGCAGAACGCCGAGGAACAGGATCACATAATTGATCCAGTCCCTGAGGGCCGCCGGATACATTTTCATAGTAGCGGAAAACATGACGGGCACCACACAGGCGCGTACTCCCTTAAGAGCCCTTGCGACGTATTCGTTTTCCCTGAACCAGGTATACAGATACGTTACCAGTGTCAGGATCGCGATGGGCGGAAGGCTCAGGCCGAGTACCGAAAGAAGTGCGCCGGGCACGCCGGCCATATGATAGCCAAATAGCAGAGAAACATTCCCCACCATGACACCCGGCAGAGATCTTCCAACACTTGTCAGGTCCAGAAGCTCCTCGTTGGTCAGGGCATGTTTCTTTTCCACGTAATCATGCTGGATCTGCGCGACGATCGAAAGGCCGCCGCCGAAAGTATACCAGCCGATCCTGAAGAAATACAGAAACAGCCCGGCCGCGTTTTTCCACTGGTTGTTCTTATGATCCAGGGCTTTTTCTGTTTTTGCCGTCTTTTCCGCCATATGTATCCTGTCTGCCTGTTATCTCTTTACCCGAGCGGAACCGCCGCCCATAAGCGCTTCCACTTCCTTTTTGGATGCCATGGACGTATCGCCCGGCGTCGTCATCGCCAGCGCGCCATGCGCCGCGCCATAATTCACTGCCTGCTCCGGATCTCCTGTAGTCATCAGGCCGTAGATCAGGCCGGACGCGAAGGAATCCCCGCCGCCCACACGGTCCAGGATCTCCAGGCCCTTGTATTCCCGGGACTGATAGATCTCGCCATCGCAGTAGCAGATGGCGGACCAGTCATTCACAGAAGCGCTCTTTACTTCACGAAGCGTGGTCGCGGCCACCTTAAAGTTGGGATAAGTCTCCATGGCCTTTGCCAGCATCTTCTTATAGCCGTCCAGATTCAGCTTCGTCAGGCCTTCGTCATTGCCTTCGATCTCAAAGCCGAGACATGCGGTAAAGTCTTCCTCATTGCCGATCATGACGTCCACGTATTTCGCGATCTCCCGGTTCACCTCGCGGCATTTTTCCAGGCCGCCGATGGCGCTCCACATGGAGGGACGGTAATTCAGGTCATAGGATACCACAGTTCCGTATTTTTTCGCGGTCTTGATCACTTCCACGATGGTCTCGCAGGACTGCTCGGAAAGAGCCGCGTAAATGCCGCCGGTATGAAGCCACCGGACGCCCAGCTTGCCGAACAGGGTCTCCAGATCGAAATCCTCCGGCTTCGCCTGTGAAATGGCGGTATTTGCCCGGTCAGAACAGCCCACCGCGCCGCGGACGCCGTAGCCCCGCTCCGTAAAGTTCAGGCCGTTTCTGCAGATACGGCCGATGCCGTCCGTCTTCTTCCAGTAGATGAAAGAGGTATCCACGCCGCCCTGGCAGATGAAATCCTCCAGAAGGCGTCCCACTTCATTATCCGCGAACGCCGTCAGTACAACGGTCTTCAGGCCGAAGCATTTTCTGAGGCCGCGGACCACGTTATACTCTCCGCCGCCTTCCCAGACCTTAAACTCGCGGGTGGTGCGGATACGGCCCTCGCCCGGATCCAGGCGGAGCATGATCTCGCCGAGGGATACGGCGTCATAAAAACAATCTTCTCTGGGTTTCAGTTTCAGTTCCATCTCAGCCCCTCACTTCCTTTACGATATCCGCCGCTGCCTTTGCCATTTCTTCGATCTTTTCGAATTCGCCGGCCGCGATCAGGTCTTTTTTCACCATCCAGGAACCGCCGCAGGCCAGGATATGCTTGTTTGCCAGATAATCACGCACATTGTTCTCATTGATGCCGCCGGTGGGCATAAACTGAATGGTCTGATACGGCGCGGAGATGGCGTTGATGGTCTTCAGGCCGCCCATGGCCTCCGCCGGGAAAAATTTCAGGACGTCCAGTCCGAAGCTCATGCCCTGTTCGATCTCTGAAGGAGTAACGACGCCCGGGATCACAGGTACATTTTTCTCCTGGCAGTATGCTACTGTTACAGGGTTCAGGCCGGGAGCAACGATGAACCGCGCGCCTGCGTTGATCGCGCGTTCCGCCTGCTCTGTGGTCAAAACCGTTCCGGCGCCTACAAGCATCTCCGGAAATGCTGCCGTGATCCTTTTAATGGCTTCCTCGGCAGCAGCCGTACGGAAGGTCACCTCCGCGCAGGGAAGTCCGCCCTTGATCAGTGCTTCCGCAAGGCCCACGGCCTGCTCCGCGTCGTCGATCACTACCACCGGCACGATACCGATCTTCCTGATTTCCTCAAAAAGTCCCATAGTTTCCTCCTGTAGTCATATTTTTATTGAGCGCTCAGGCTCTTGGTGCTTGAATTAAAACCCAAAATACTTTTTCGCGTTTTCGTATGAAATACCCTCTATGATCCTTCTCAACGCGTCCGGATCATCCGGGTATTCCCCGTGCTCCGCAAGTTCTCCGATGAAATTGCAGAGGATCCTGCGGAAATATTCATGCCGCGCGTAGGAAAGAAAGCTCCTGGAATCCGTCAGCATACCGATAAAATTTCCCAGAACGCCGGTACTCGCAAAGGACCTGAGCTGCGCTTCGATCCCGGGGCGGTGGTCATTGAACCACCAGGCCGCTCCGTGCTGCATCTTCTGCACCGGGCCGGGAGCCTGGAAGCATCCCAGGATCGTCTCGATCACGGGGTCATCCGATGGATTCAGAGAATATACGATGGTCTTCGGAAGCTTGTCCCGGATCTCCAGGCTGTTCAGGAACGCCGCGAGGGGCTCCGCGGAGCTTTCGTCATGCATGGCGTCAAACCCGGTATCCGGACCCAGCGCCTTGAAAGCCCGGGTGTTGATATTTCTCTGGCAGCCGTAATGGAGCTGCATGACCCAGCCTCTGTCGTGATAGGCCGCGCCGAGTTCTTTCATCAGGTACGTCTGTACGGTCTCCGTTTCCTCCCGCGTGACCGTTTCCTGCTGCAGGCGCTTTTTCAGGATCCTGTCCGCCTCCTCTTCCGTGCCTTCCCGGTATACGATCCTGTACAGGCCGTGATCCGAGATCCTGCAGCCGTGGTCCGCGAAGAAATCCATCCGCTTTTCCAGGGCCGAAAGAAGCGATCCCAGATCCGTGATCCGCACACCCGCGGCGTTCCCCAGCTTTTCAATATACGCCGGGAAACCGTCCTTATCCAGATTCAGGATCTGATCCGGACGCCATGCCGGATATACCTTGAAATCAATAGACGGGTCCTCCGCGATCAGCTCGTGATATCTGAGATCATCCGCAGGATCATCCGTAGTGCAGATCACCTCCACATGAGATCCCCGGATCAGGTCCCGCACACTGCAGCCTTCTTCCGCGATCCGGTCCATGCAGTAGCTGTAGACCGTGCCCGCAGTCTGATGATTCAGTACGCCGGTATAGCCGAAGTACCGCTGCAGTTCCAGATGGCTGAAATGATACAACGGATTTCCGATGGCTTTTTCCAGCGCTTCCGCGTATTTCTGGAATTTTTCAAAATCAGAAGCGTCGCCGGTAATGTAGGTCTCTTCGATCCCTGAGGCCCGCATGATCCGCCATTTGTAGTGGTCGCCCTCCAGCCACAGCTCCGTCGGATTCGTAAAAGCTCTGTTTTCCCAGATCTCCTTCGGACTGATATGGCAGTGGTAATCAATGATCGGCAGATCCGCCGCGCACCGGTGGAACAGGTCTCTTGCGGTTTCCGTATCCAGCAGAAAATTTCTGCCCATGAATCTCTTCATATGATCCTTCTTTCTGAACAGGGTTAACGTTACAAAAGAATTATATCATGCTGTTTTTTGTTTTTCCATAGAAGTATTGGAATTCACCAAAGTTTTTCACCGTTGTGATGAAAGGCCGGCGCCCCGGGGATCCCGGAACGCCGGCCTGATATCATGCCAGCTGAAGTATGCAGTTATTCCTCAGGGAAGCCGCCGTCTTCATCATCCGGCAGTTCCTCGTCAAAGTCCTCCGGATCAGAGAACTCTTCCGCGCCATCCTCTGTTTCTTCATCAAACATCGGCTCCACAGCTTCGAAGTCTTCTGTATCCGAGTATTCCTCAGACTCACCGAATTCATCCGGCTCCTTATAATCCTCGGGTACCGTCTCCTCTTCCTTTTCCTTGGGAGCTTTCGCCGCTTCACGCGCGGCAGCTTCCGCTTCCTGGATCGCCCGCGCCTTGATCTTCATTTCTTCCTCGAAACGTTCATCCGAATCCAGCCGCATATCCTTGTACTTCTTCATACCGGTACCGGCAGGGATCAGATTACCGATCAGGACGTTCTCCTTCAGACCTACCAGATGGTCGACCTTTCCGTTGATCGCGGCTTCCGTCAGGACCTTGGTGGTCTCCTGGAAGGACGCGGCAGACAGGAAGGAATCCGTCGCGAGAGAAGCTCTGGTGATACCCAGCATGATCTGCGTGCCGACTGCGGGCTCCTTGCCCTCAGCCACCAGCTTCTCATTCATTTCTTCAAATGCCAGCGCGTCCATGGTGCTGCCGGGAAGGATATCCGCGTCTCCGCACTCCTCCACACGCACCTTCTTCAGCATCTGGCGGACAATGATCTCAATGTGCTTGTCATTGATCTCAACACCCTGCAGACGGTACGGACGCTGTACTTCATGAAGCATATAATCCTGCACAGCCCGGAGGCCCTTGATCCTCAGGATGTCCCTGGGATCGATATTGCCTTCCGTGATGCGCTCGCCGGCCTCCAGATAATCGCCGTTCTTCAGTTCGCCTTCCGGCGTACGGACCAGCTGGGAACCGAAGGTGATCAGATACGTTCTGGAATCACCGGTCTCCATATTTGTAATAATGACTTCCCGCTTCTTCTTGGTATCGCGGATGGTGACCTCGCCGGAGATCTCCGTAATGATCGCCATGCCCTTCGGAGGACGGGCTTCCACCAGCTCCTCTACACGGGGAAGACCCTGTGTGATATCGCCGCCGGCAACACCGCCGGTATGGAAGGTACGCATCGTCAGCTGCGTGCCGGGCTCACCGATGGACTGCGCGGCAATGATACCGACAGCTTCGCCCACCTGTACCGGCTCGCCGGTCGCCATATTGGCGCCGTAGCACTTCGCGCAGACACCCAGGTGGGATCTGCAGCTCAGGTTGTTTCTGATCTTCAGGGACTTGCGTCCGGTCTTCTCCAGCACTTCCATGATCTCATCCGCGAGCCGCGGCGTGATCATGTGATTCGCTTCAATGACGGTCTTCCCGGTATCCGGGTCCACCACGTCCTCCGCGGTAAACCGTCCGGTCAGGCGCTCTCTGAGAGACTCGATGGTAGCGTCGCCGTCCATGAACGCGGACGCTTCCATATACGGGATCGGTCCGTTGGGCGAGCAGTCATCCTCACGAATGATGATATCCTGGGAAACGTCCACCAGACGGCGGGTCAGATAACCGGAGTCCGCGGTACGGATCGCCGTATCCGACATACCCTTTCTGGAACCATGCGCCGACATGAAGTACTCCAGTACATTCAGGCCTTCACGGAAGTTGGAAGTAATGGGCAGCTCGATGGTGTGGCCGGTGGTATCCGCCATCAGTCCGCGCCAGCCTACCAGCTGTTTGATCTGGGATTTGCTGCCTCGCGCGCCGGACACTGCCATCATGTAAATATTATTGTATTCGCCGAGCGCGGGATAAATATACTGCGTCAGCTCTTCATCGACGTCTTTCCAGGTCTGTACGACTTCATCGTACCGGCCTTCCTCATTGATCAGACCTCTGCGGTAGTTCCGGGTGATCTTATCCACCTTCGCCTGCGCCCTGGAGATCAGTTCGTCCTTTTCCTTCGGAATGATCATATCGCTGATGGATACGGTCATAGCCGCCTTTGTGGAATACTTGAAGCCCAGCGCCTTAATGGCGTCCAGCACCTCAGCGGTACGGGTCGCGCCGTGGATATTGATGACCTTCTCCAGGATGTCCTTCAGTTTGCCCTTATCAACGATAAAGTCGATCTCCGGCTTCAGCTGTCCGGCCTTGGTATTCCGGTTCACATAGCCCAGATCCTGAGGGATCACTTCATTGAAGATCATCCGGCCCAGTGTGGTCTGGATCACGCCGGACACCTGCTTGCCTTTGATCTCCCGGGTCACACGCACGTTGACCTTCGCGTGCATATCCAGAAGACCGTTTTCATAAGCCATAATGGCTTCGTTTTCATCTTTGTAAATATTGTTTTCGCCCTTTACGCCGTCTCTCTGCTGGGTCAGATAATAGATGCCAAGGACCATATCCTGGGACGGAACCGCCACAGGGCCGCCGTCCGAAGGCTTCAGCAGGTTGTTGGGAGACAGCAGGAGGAAACGGCACTCTGCCTGCGCTTCCTCGGAAAGAGGAAGGTGGACAGCCATCTGGTCACCGTCGAAGTCCGCGTTGAACGCGGTACAGACCAGCGGATGCAGCTTGATCGCCTTACCTTCTACAAGGATGGGCTCAAAAGCCTGGATGCCAAGTCTGTGCAGCGTAGGCGCGCGGTTCAGCATGACCGGATGCTCGTGGATCACGTCTTCAAGGATATCCCATACGGCATCCTCCAGACGCTCCACCATCTTCTTCGCCGCTTTGATATTATGCGCGATCCCGCGGGAAACCAGTTCCTTCATGACAAAGGGCTTAAACAGCTCGATCGCCATTTCCTTGGGAAGGCCGCACTGATAGATCTTCAGTTCCGGTCCGACAACGATAACGGAACGTCCGGAATAGTCGACACGTTTTCCGAGCAGGTTCTGACGGAAGCGGCCCTGCTTACCCTTGAGGGAGTGAGACAGAGACTTCAGCGCAC